>CAZVAH010000194.1:0-4297 GCA_964625035.1 uncultured Bacteriovoracaceae bacterium
ATATATGTATATGGATTTCAAGACATCTAAATTATATGGCCTAACATTTATGAGTATACTTGGCAGGATTTATATATCCTGCTTCATTTGTCTTGTAAAAGATATGGCTATTTGTTAAAGGTTTTTATACTAAGAAGAAATGAAGAAGGGGGTAAAGCCTTATGGTCTTTGATTGGCTTTTTGGAATGTTTTCCAATGACCTTGCTATAGATCTAGGTACAGCAAACACACTTGTATATGCCCGTGATAAAGGTATTGTCCTTTCCGAACCATCTGTAGTGGCCGTGAAGATGGAACAGGGAGGTGTAAACAGGATTGTGGCCGTGGGTACAGAAGCCAAAAAGATGCTCGGTAGGACCCCTGAAAACATAACGGCCATACGCCCGCTGAAGGACGGTGTTATAGCAGATTTTGAGGCTACAGAAGCAATGCTCAAGTATTTTATCCTTAAAGTGCATCAGAGACGTACATTTGTGAGGCCAAAGGTGGTTGTGTGCGTTCCTTCAGGGATCACTCAGGTGGAAAAACGGGCGGTGAAGGAGTCTTCAGAGGTAGCGGGTGCACGGGAGGTATATATAGTAGCAGAGCCTATGGCAGCTGCTATAGGGGCAGGGCTTCCTGTTACAGAGCCTATAAGCTCTATGATAGTGGATATCGGAGGCGGCACTACAGAGGTAGCGGTAATATCACTATCTGGGATTGTGTATACAAATAGTGTAAGGGTGGCTGGAGATAAGATAGATCAGGCTATCATGCAATATATAAAGCGAGAATATAATCTTTTAATTGGAGAACGTACAGCAGAGATAATAAAGATCATGATAGGAACTGCAGCAGAAGATGATGTGGAAAAGACGATTGAAGTAAAGGGTAGAGATCTGGTCTCTGGTATTCCCAAGATATTTACTATATCTTCTGAAGAGATAAGAAACGCATGTACTGGGCCTTTAAGGACCATATTGGATACGATAAGGGTTGCTTTAGAGCAGACTCCACCTGAGTTGGCAGCAGATATAGTGGACAGGGGGATTGTTCTTACAGGAGGGGGCTCTTTATATAAAAATCTGGATAAACTCCTTAGAGAAGAAACAGGCTTGCCAGTAATTATTGCAGACGATCCACTATCTACTGTAGCCAGAGGTGCAGGTATGCTATTAGATGATATGGACCTTCTAAAGGATATAATGATATTTGGTTGATGAGACGCAAAGGTAAGAGGGTATTTTTAGTAAGTATCTTTGTTATTCTTATCCTCATCATGATATCTATAGGTTCGCACAGGTATTTTACAGGAGGGTTTGCCCTAGTTCGAGAAGGATATTACTGGATAGAAACAGCCACATCTGTCCCGTTTAAATTTTTTTGTAGTATCTCGAACAATTATATATATCTTGTAGATACAAAGCAGGAAAACATCTTATTAAAACAGAAATTAGCCAGCTTGAGAACACAGTATATGTGTTCTCAGAGGTTGGAAGCAGAGAATAAGCGCTTGAGATCCATGCTGAAATTCAAAAGGGCTTACCATAGATTTAAGATTTATCCTGCTAGTGTCTTTAGCCAGGATATATCCCAGGTCTTTAAGACTGTGATTATAGATAAGGGTGATAGTGATGGATTTATAAAAGATATGCCAATAGTTAATCCTGGTGGTGTTGTGGGTAGGGTAATAGCCACCTCTATCCATACATCCCAGGTTTTATTGATTACTGATTCAAATAGCGCAATCCCTGCATTGATAAAGGCTACCCGGATTAAAGGAATAGTAAAAGGCGGGGGAGATGGGATATTAACCCTTGAATATATACGTCGATCAGAAGATTTGAATCTGGGCGATGAAGTGGTGACATCTGGTCTTTTGGGTATATTCCCCAAGGGATTGAAGATTGGATATATAAATGAGATAAAGATGGACGAGCACAAGATATTTGCAGAGATAACACTCATGCCCAGTGTGGAGATAGACAAGATAGAGGATGTTTTCGGGATAGAAAGCCATGTGGAAGATAGTGATTAAGCTCTTTGGCCTTTTTGTGTTAATATTGTTGATAGAGACAACAATCACCCCTTATATATCTGGTTTTTTGAGGATAGATCTCTTTCTGGGTTTAATTATGGGCCTGGTGATCTATGTCCCATTTGCTTATGGAATTACAGCAACCTTTATATTTTCTTTTTTATTGCAGGCATTCTCAGGTGCTAGATTGGGGAGCTTGCCTTTTGTATATGTAGGGGCATATCTAGGAATTGAGCTTGTAAAGGGTTTCGTCTACCTGGAAAATATCCTGGCACAGATAGCGCTTGTTTGTGTATTCAATATCTTAGTAGTCGCTATCACCGGAGGGTTTATGGATATATGGTTTGTTGAAGAAGGGTTATGCCCCTTAATCCTGGGTACAGCATTAACAGGGCTAGCTGCCCCTATAATGACCGTTACCATAAAACAATTATATCAAACAAATGAAAGCTAATATCTCAAGTTTACCCTTAGAAATCGAATTTAAGAAGAAGGGAATAACCTTATTAACCATAATTATACTATTGTCTTCTGCCCTTGTATTAAGGTTAATGTATATGCAGGTTCTTCAAGGTTTGCATTATGAAGGGCTTTCCAAGGATAATCGTATAAGGATCTTAAGTATAACGGCTCCAAGGGGTAAGATTCTGGATCGTGATGGAATAGTACTTGTGGATAATAGACCTGCGTACAACCTTATTGTAATCCCTAAGGATATATCAGATTTAAATATTGTTTCCTCCCGGCTTTCAGAGATATTAGAGGTAGACCCTCAAGGGGTTGAAGAGAATATAAAGGCTGGACTTGGCAGGCCATTTGAACCTGTGTGTGTAGGCAGAGATATCGCCTTTGATCAGGTGGCTAAAGTTGAGGCTGAGATATTCAATCTTCCAGGGGTCTTGATAGAGGCTGCTACTGAAAGAGACTATGTATATAAAGACCTTGCATGTCATGTGTTAGGGTTTCTTGGGGAGATTTCTAAAAAGGAACTTCGCTTGCATAAAGGTGGTGATTATGCTGCTTGCGATCTCATTGGTAAGAGTGGCATAGAGCTGGGGTGTGAGAAAAGATTGCGTGGTAAAAAGGGTAAAAGGGTAATACAGGCAGACGCCTCGGGACGTAGACAAAAGGTTCTAGATGAAATCTATCCAGTACTTGGTAAGGATATCAGACTTACTATTGATAAAGACCTGCAAGCGACAGCTAAAAATGCCTTGGGGGATAAGGTTGGAGCCATTGTAGCTATAGTCCCTGCTACAGGGGATGTCTTGGCCATGGTAAGCAGGCCAGGTTTTGATCCGAACATATTTCTTTCGCCAATAGCCCCTGGAATGTGGGATCAGATAATGCAGGACCCATTGCATCCTTTAGAGAACAGGGCATTAAGGGGGCAATACCATCCAGGTTGTTTGTTCAAGATAATAGTTGCCCTTGATGGCCTTTCAAAAGGGGGCATCATCCCTGAGGAAAAGATCTTTTGTCCAGGATATTTTTCTTTGGGAAAGAAGCGTTTTATGTGCTGGAAGCCTTCTGGCCATGGGGATGTAGACCTTGTAAAGGCAATTAGAGAATCTTGCGATGTCTATTTTTACAGGTTAGGAAAGCTTTTAGGCATAGATGAGATCTCCACATATGCTTTAAATCTAGGTCTTGGCAGACCTACAGGTATAGAGCTTCCAGAGGAGATTTCAGGACTTATTCCTACTAAGGCATGGAAGATGGCCAGATTTAATGATTCATGGCAAAAAGGTGAGACCCTTATAACAGCTATAGGGCAAGGATTTGTTTTGGTGACCCCTTTGCAGGTGGCAAAGATTATGAGTGCAGTAGTAAATGGTGGCCATATTTATACCCCGAAGATACTTGTATCGCAGTCTCCCACCCTGGAAGGAAAAATTGATATTTCCAAGGATCACCTATCTATAATAAGGGAGGCATTAAGGGAGGTGGTGGAAGGCCCTCACGGTACAGGAAGAGGTATAAGAGATCCTATGTTTTCCATAGGTGGTAAGACAGGAACAGCTCAAGTTGTAAAGGGGATTACATCCAAGCTTTCTGATGAATCGGATATTCCTTATAAATACAGAGATCATGCATGGTTTTTTGGCTTTTCCCCTGCTAAAAATCCGGAGATCTTAGTGGTAGCTGTCGTGGAACACGGAGGTCACGGAGGCAGTATAGCTGCACCTATTGTAAAGGACGTTATAAAGGAGTACTTTTTTTTGAAGGGGCTATGAATGAACAAATTGTCAAAGATAGTAGATAATATTGATTGGCGTG
>CAZVAH010000195.1:0-4293 GCA_964625035.1 uncultured Bacteriovoracaceae bacterium
GCTGACGGAAAAGGATCCCTTTTATCCATAACAATGGAAGATGAGATAGAGACCGATGATATAATCCCAATCTACAGTAAACTTAAAGATATTGTGGCTAAATACCAGGGGGCTGATAGCTTTTTCATTGCAGGTGTCCCTGTTGTGGAGGCACTGCAGGGGGATTATATGCTGACAGATATGAAACTCTTTGTGCCCCTTGTAAATCTTGTCATAATAATCGCCCTGTTTTTGTTCTTCAGAAATATAAGGGGGGTAGTCCTTCCTTTACTTACTGTGAGCATCTCCACCATATGGAGTGTTGGCCTTATGTGTCTATCTGGTATGCCACTAACACATATTACAAGCACGATACCAGTGGTGCTTGTAGCAGTTGGCACTGCCTATGGTATACATGTATTGGAAAATGTATTCTCTGATGCAGCCCAGGGCAAGGTGGGAAAACCCGGCATTATTAGCGCATTAAACAGGGTAAGTCTACCTATTACCATGGCAGGGCTTACCACCATGGCAGCATTCATCTCCCTGTGCACATCGGAGATCATCCCTCTAAAACAGTTTGGTGTGATCGTAGCTTTCGGAATACTGGTGGCATTAGTTATCTCTCTGACCATTATTCCTGCCCTGCTTTCCATACTGGATGATAAGACAAATGCATATATACCCCATCACTATTCAAAGAAAGACATCATAGCCCCGATACTTAGAGCCTCTTCTGGCCTTTCTCTAAAAAACAGTGTCTTAATAATCATAATCAGCTTAAGTATTATGGGTATATCCATAATAGGCACTATTTTCATAAAGAGCGATCTTGATCCGGTAAAACACTTCCGCCAAGGCAGTCCCATAAGGACAGCAGATGACATACTAAATGAGAAGTTCGGTGGCACATCCATGTTTAATGTAGTGATCAAGGGGGGTGGCCCTGATGACATAAAGGACCCAGCTATTCTGCGCTATATAGATAGATTACAAAACAGACTAAAGGAGATAGGTGGCGTAGGAAAGACAGTGTCCATAGTAGATCTCATCAAAAAGATGAATCAGGTGATGCATGGGGGTGACCCCACCTACTATGCCATCCCGGAATCTAGAGAATTAGTGGCTCAATACCTCCTGCTCTATTCCTTCTCAGGGGGGGAGACCCTCGACAGGTTTGTGAATTACGATTATCAGGACACCCAGATCCTGCTCCAGATGAAATCCCAGAGCGGATTTCTTGCGAAGAAAGTGCTCTCTGTTATAGAAAACTACAAGAAAAACGAATTGAAAGGAAGTGATATCAACATCATCACCACAGGGATCTCCAAGATGACTATGGAATTCAACCGCATCATTGTCGAAGGACAACTAAGCACCTTTACTGTCTCCCTATTTTTGGTAATTCTTATCACATCTTTGATCTTCAGATCCCTAAAGCTCGGCCTTTTCAGTATCCTGCCACTTACTGTCACCATCATGCTCAACTTTGGAATCATGGGGGGCTTTAATATCACACTCAATGCAGCCACAGCCATGATAGCAAGCCTGGCAGTGGGCATAGGCGTGGATTATTCCATTCACTTTTTAAGCCGATACCGCCATGAGATAGGCATCAGAAATGATATGAAAAGGGCTATAGAGGTCTCCATCAATACATCCGGAAGGGCAATATTATATAATGCACTGGCTGTGACAGCGGGCTTCTTAGTCCTGATCCCCTCAAACTTTATCATCATCAGCCAGATGGGGTTTTTGACTGCCCTTGTTATGATCACAAGCGCGATAGCTTCGATCACATTATTGCCAGCAGTCCTAAAGGTGTTCCACCCAAGTATAAGTCGGGAACCAACTATAGAGTATGCAAAAGACGATGAGATCGAGAATAATATAGGAGGAAAAACAAAATGAGGTTCAGGTATGTGATTATTTCAGCCTTTATCTGTCTTGCGTGTAGTATATTCTTTGTATATCCATCCTTCTCAGAGGAGTTGAGCGCCTACCAGATCATGAAAAAATCCGAGAGTTTGATGGATCAGGCAAAGGACAGCAAGGCAGAGATGACCATGACGCTTATCAATAAAAAGGGCAAAAAAAGACAGCGAAGGCTTCTGGCCTATGCAAAGAATTATGACAGCAAAGAGGCCAAAACCCTACTCATCTTCATGGCGCCTGCTGATGTAAAAGGAACCAGCTTTCTGGCATGGAGTTATCCGGACAAAGAAGACACACAGTGGCTCTACCTGCCAGCCCTTGGAAGGGTGAGGCGAGTAAGTAGTAGTGGTAAGGGCGAAAGTTTCATGGGAACCGAGTTCAGCTTCTATGATATGGGTGGCCGCAACATAGATGATGATACCTATACCCTTACTGGTGAAGAGCAAATTGAAGGGCATATGTGTTATGTGATCGAGGCCGTTCCTAAAGATATAAAATATTACTCCAAGGTGATCTTTTGGATAAGAAAGGACAATTTTATCCCTATCAAGATGGATTTCTACGACAAAAAAGGGAAATACTTAAAACAGGGAACCTTCACCAAGATAGAGACTATAAAAGGGATAAATGCACCAACACATATTGAGATGCTAAATACCCAGAACAATCGTAGAACCATTTTAGAGATGCACAACATACTCTATAACACAGGACTCAAAGACGATATATTCACACAGAGGTACATGAAGAGAGGAAAATAATACGTGAGGGGATATCCTTTAATAATAATATTTTTTCTGTGTATAATTATTTCCCCTGAAGCAGTGGGCGCCTTTGAATATAAAACCGATCATGCAGCGCTCTCTCTGCACGGATTTTTGGAAGGCAGTGGCATCTATGCCCTGAAAGGGAAAACCCCGGATGAAGATCCCTCCTCAACGTTTGGGCTGGAATGCAAATCAACCCTTGGGTCGTGGTGGGCGCTCAAGATCGCTTTGGAAGGGGTATATGACGGAAAGGTATTTGCTGCCCATAATGATAGACTATTTAATGAATTTGATAAGATATATCAGGACAAGAACCCATATATAAATGTGGATGAAGCCTACATTGATATATATACACAAAATGTAGACCTTCGCCTTGGCATACAAAAATTCGCATGGGGAAGGCTCGATGAAATAAACCCTACGGATAACATGAACACCGAGGATCTCACAGAGGCCACCATGAAGGAAGAAAACGATAGAAAGATTGGTGTACCTGCTATAAAAGCAAATATATATACTGATCTGGCTGATGTGGAAATCGGATGGATTCCAAGGTATGTACCCTATAGACTCTCCACTCCAGAGGAGAGATGGTTTCCGCCTGTGTTAAAGGTGCCCGGCACAATAAAGACAACTACATGGATAGGGGACATCCCTGTCACACCTGTCTATAGGGATATTGACCTGCCAGCCTTTACTTTTGCAAATTCAGAGATAGGTGTGCGGATATACAGATATATAGGTGGATGGGACCTCTCGTTGAGCTATTTCAGCGGATATGACCCCATGCCTGTAACAGCATCCCCTACCGAGCTCATTGTAGAACTGGAAGACCTGTTACCACTAAAGACCAATGTGATGGCTCAAGTGTATGTGGAGCCAAAAATCCATAGGTTTCAAGTCTTTGGTTTTGATTTTTCCACCACGTATGGCCCTGTTACTATACGTGGGGAGTGGGCATATTTTGATGGAAAGTATTATATTAGAAAGACAGAAGATGTCTTAAAGGAGGAGCTGACCAAGGAAAAACAAGATGCGATCATCACCAAATTCCTCCAGGAATTCATAAGCTCTGGCGGCACAAAGACCAGGCAGACCTTCTATATAGACCCTAAAATAGAACTACAAAAGGATTCCATGAAATACGGCATAGGCATAGACTATATCCATGAGGATACAACCGTAAGCCTCCAGTGTATACAGGAATGCATAATCGATTATGATAAGGCAAAGAGTGTACATTTCAACAAAGAGGGTCTTGACACAACATTCACCCTGGCCATTAAGCAATTTTTCCTCCAAAACACCATGGAGGTTGACCTGGCAGGGGTCTATAATATTGAATTCAAAGATGTCCTTGTAAGACCTTCCCTAAAATACAGTTTTACTGATAATATACAGGGGGTCTTAGGAGTCATACTATTGGATGGCAAGTATGATGACGCACTGCTAGGGCAGTTCAAAGATAATGATGAGATCTTTGCCAGGATAAAATATAGTTTTTAGCCTATATGAAAAAGTGAATAGTGTTACTTCCGGATGATATTCGTAGTACGTTTATATGAAAAATATTTGGCAGGGATCAGGGGATTGAAATGCATATTTTAGC
>CAZVAH010000196.1:0-4276 GCA_964625035.1 uncultured Bacteriovoracaceae bacterium
TTTATGAGGTGGAAATAGGTAAGGGCATCCTCAGAAAGGAAGGCGCTGACATTCCGGTGGTCGCTGTTTCTTTCATGGCACAGGAATCGGTGAAAGCTGTGGAGGAATTGACCAAAGAGAAAATTGATGTCGAGCTCATTGACCTTCGAACAGTAAAACCGATAGATCAGGATATCATATTAGAATCAATTAAAAAAACCGGCAGGCTGGTTATTGCGGATGGTGGATGGAAGACCTGTGGTGTGGCGGCTGAGATATCCGCTATGGGTTCGGAGAATGGATTTGAATATCTGAAAGCTCCGATTAAAAGGGTAACCCTTCCGGACTGCCCGGCGCCGGCTAGTTCAGTGTTGGAGAAAGGGTTCTTTAAGTATAGCCATGATATTGTTGAAACGGTTAAACAAGTCATGAAGAACGTATAAACGGGAAAATGGAGAACGGAGACCGGAGAAGGGAGCGTGCCCTGAGATATATATGGAAGATGCGTTCAGGAACTACAGTTTTGAGTTAAGAGTTTTGGGGTATGAGTTAGGAAAGGCAGAAGTCGGAGGTCAGGGAAAGAGGTTGCCGGTTGCAAAAAAGCTTGGTGGGACGTCTTTGATGTTTTTGGTGCATCCGACGCTTAGTCAAGAGAATATGCATTATGTGGTGTAGCAGGTGAAGGAAGTTATGTCTCACGCAAAGGCGCTAAGATATAAAAACAATATAAAAGAAGATTATGATTGAAACTGATCCACAGATTACCCCAGTTAAATAAAAACCGAGACCTTTGCACAACTACTTACATATTCATTGCGAGGAGCGTAAGCGGCGAAGCAATCCCATTGATTACAGGTAGTTAGAGATTCTTCACTTCGCTCAGACCCCACACTTTGTGTGGGTCCCCGGTTTGTCTTCGCTAAAGCTAGCAATGACAATATGCGTATTATGCAAAGGTCTCTATTGATTAGGACTCCTTTATCTTCTCTGTTTACAGTCTTACAGTGTTATTGTATTATATAAATTGTTACTGAAAAGGCAGTGTATATTATAAAATACAGAAGATTCCGTATAGTAATTATTGGGTGAACTTATCGTTTTTAAACAATGAAAATGGAAATACAGGATAAAAAATGATTCAGAAGGTTATAACAAGACGTAACCTGAAAGATTCCTCTTTAAACAAGGCTGATTTGACTTATTGGCTGAAAAAAACTTCCAAGGAAAGAGTGGCAGCAGTAGACTACTTACGGAGGCAATATCATGGAAGTTCAACCAGACTTCAGAGATCTGCTCGGGTTATTCAACGCACACAAAGTTAAATATATGATTGTTGGCGGATATGCCCTGGCGTTTCATGGCGCTCCGCGTTATACTGGTGATATTGATATTTTTGTCAAGCCTGGGGCAGAAAATACTCAACGCATTTTGGCTGCTCTTGATGAATTTGGTTTTGGTTCCGTCGGCTTGGCAGCTTCAGACTTTGAAAGCCCAAACAAGGTTGTTCAGCTTGGCGTGCTTCCTGTCAGAATAGATATTATTACATCCATATCAGGTGTATCATGGGAAGAAGCTATTTCAAATTGTGAAAAAGGCGAATATGCTGATATTTCAGTAAATTACATAGGGCGAGAACAATTTGTTGCAAACAAACGCGCAACAGGAAGAAAGAAAGATCTTGCTGATTTAGAAGCCCTCGGTGAAGAATAATATTCAGGAGAAAAAAGAGGACAGGCTCAATACTGTTCGGCATAATTATTGCTCAAGTTTCACAGTGTCACTAAAGTAGAGTAAATGAAACCTTGTTTTTTTACAGTACGAAAGGTGATACAGTCGTAAAAGTAACTGAGCATGTCATTGCGAGGAGCATGGGCAACGAAGCAATCCCATTAATTACAAGAAATTTAGAGATTGCTTCGCTTGCAATGACAATATGGGTATTATGCAAAGGTCTCTAGAATGGGGCAAGAAGCTACACAGAGACATTGTTTTATTTAAGTCTTGCAAAGGGTGGGGTTGTAATATAAGTATCGGGCATAGGGCATAAAGACATTTAATGGGGTCTTTCTTGTGAGAAATGTATTGCATGTAATCTGGAGGAAAAGTTTCTGGGTTATCTTTGTCTTTGATCTCATACTATTGACTCTGTGCTATTGTGCTGCCTACTGGGTGCGCTTTGATGGTGAGATTGATTCCGTGATAAGACATCAGTTTATGGTGACTTTGATCCCCCTCCTTATTTGTAAGAGCACATCTTTTTTTGCGTTTGATGTCTATAGGGGTATGTGGAGATATACAGGAATAAAAGACTTGATAAATCTTATTAAGGGGGCGGTAGTAGGGAGTTTGCTTTTTGTTGGTTATCTGGCTATGGCCCATCATTTTACTGGTTTTTCCAGGTCTGTAGTCCTTGTCGATGGTGTTTTTGCAGTAGTTGCGATAGGAGGGTTTCGTGTTTTGATCCGCCTGTATTATCAGCAGGGTTCAGCCTTTACGAAAGAATTCCTATGGTGGCGCACAGATACAAGTAAAGAAAATTACAGGAGGGTATGTATTGTAGGCACTGGAACTTTAGGAGAGGAGCTTTTTCGGGAAATAAATGGGGCGCCAGGCCTTGGTTATAAGATTGTTGGGTTTGTAGGCGATACCTCCTTACGTGGGATGAAGATACATGGGGTGCCTATCCTCGGGTTAATAGAAGATATCCCTGATTTGGTGCGTGATTATGATATAGATGATGTATTTATAACCATACCCCAATTGGGGGCAAAACAGATAAAAACCATGGTGGAGGCCTGCACTGGATTTAAAGTGAGGTTCAAGACTATACCCTCTCTTGAACAAAGGATAGATGGAGCAGTGGTCGATAACCTTAGAGACATCCAGTTAGGAGATCTTCTTGTAAGGGACCAGGTTACAGTGGATATGAAGATTGTCCAAGGGGAGATTGAAGGAAAGACCGTTCTTGTTACCGGGGCAGGTGGATCTATTGGATCAGAATTGGCCAGGCAGATCTTAGATTTTCATCCTGGCGCTCTGATCCTTCTTGATAATGCAGAGACGCCTCTTTATGAAATTCACCTGGAGCTTAAGGACAAAAAAACCAGGACCAAAGTAATCCCATGTATAGGTGATATACGCACCTCTAGTGGGCTTGATCGGATATTTGGGTGTTATAAACCCCATTTTGTCTATCATGCTGCTGCGTATAAACATGTGCCAATGATGGAAGAAAGCCCTTTAAATGCAGTAAATAACAATATATTGGGCACGTACAAGCTTGCAAAGGTTGCATGTAAGTACGGAACCCAAAAATTTGTTTTGATCTCTACAGATAAGGCGGTACGACCCACCTCTATTATGGGTGCCACAAAGAGGGTTGCTGAAATGATTGCCCAGACAATGAATGGTAATGGGACCAGTTTTGTGGCGGTAAGGTTTGGCAATGTTCTGGGCAGCAATGGTAGTGTGGTTCCATTATTTCAGAAACAGATTGCATCAGGCGGGCCTGTTACTGTCACTCACCCTGAGATAACACGATATTTTATGACCATACCAGAGGCAGTAATGTTAGTACTTCAGGCAGGGGCAATGGGTAAGGGAGGCGAGCTATTTCTCCTTGATATGGGAAGCCCGGTAAAGATTGTTGATCTGGCAAATAATATGATTCGTCTGGCTGGATTAGTGCCTGGATATGATATCAAGATTAAACATATTGGCCTCAGACCTGGAGAAAAACTCTATGAGGAACTCTTAATTGCAGGAGAGGATGTGGTAGACACAGCCTATGACAAGATAAAGGTCTGTAACAATGCGCAAGGGATTGATGAGAAAAAACTGTATGAAGGGATAGAACGTTTCAATCTCCTGGTAAAGGATTCTGGTGATCCAGAGGTGGCCGTGGACATTTTACATCAACTCGTCCCAGAGTATTCTAATGGAGACGATAGTAGTGATAAGGTTTATTATGTGAGCAGGAAAAGACAAAGGAGTCGTGAGTTGAGAGTGATGAGTGATGAGTTATGAGTTGGGAGCTGCGGTATTCAGGGTTTTAAAATATACTCGATAAAGGCCCTTGTCCCTGGTTATAAGCTTATCTGTTTATACTTTAGCATGAGCACCGATTAGAAAAATCTATCTGTGTCAATACGCCAGGCCAAATGGTTGTTAATAATGCCCCTTGCCACTGAAGGGGAGAGTGGGCTTGGGATCTTGTGAGTTACATTGACATAAAATTGAGATCTTTGCATAATGCCCATAATGTTATTGTGAACAAACGTGAAGCAATCTCTAACTC
>CAZVAH010000197.1:0-4271 GCA_964625035.1 uncultured Bacteriovoracaceae bacterium
TGTGAGGATCTGTATAGAGATCTATGGAATAGTCTGCTACGTAGTGTATGCTAAAACCTATCAGCGAGATATAGGTGATAAAGATCTGGGATACGGCTAAGATATTGGTCGTAAAACTCCCACCATGTAATGGCTTTATCCCTCCAGAAGACATCATGGTCACAAGGCGTATAGTCATGGGGATTACCAGGATGAAGATTGGTAAGTACACCCAAATCCTCCTCTTCCAGGAAGAGATGCCCCCTTGTCTTGCCATAAGGGCAAGATCAAACACTATCATAACCCCAGGGATGACAAGGGCAGTGGGCTTGGACAAGATTGCAAGCACAAGCGCTATGCCACTTGTCACATAGTACAGGGGTCGCCCTGATCTTGCCTTTATAAAGGCCCACAGGCTTAAGAATGTAAATATGCCTAAAAGGGGCTCTTTCCTGGCATACAGCCATGCGATACCTTCCACATGCACAGGGTGGACGGCGAAGATCAGGGTAGAGAGGGCAGCCCATGTGAAGCGGGTGGGTAGGCTTACAGAAAATGCCTTGAAGACCTCCATGAGAAAAATCAAACAGGCAACTGCCATCAGATAGTAGAGCAATATGCTGTGAAGGTGCATGCCAAAGACGACGTTATCCCCCCAGATGGTAAAATCAATCATGTAGGAAATGTCCCTTATGGGTTGATATGTGGAGCCTTTATGAAATGAAAGGACATGTTTGAGGTTGTCGGGGCTAAAACCGTGGATGGATGATCTTGTAAACAGTGCAGGGTCATCCCAGTCTGTAGGGGCATTGTCCAGGATGTTATAATATATACCAAAGATAAGGAGTGCAAGTATGACCAAAAAGCAAAACAGAGATCTATTCTTGTTTGTTATCTTCCCATAATCCGCAAGGCCAAGGGCTGACCCCTTACTTCCCCCCACTTGATTAAGACCCTCCATCTGACACATGAAAAAACTCCCTGGCTTTTAGCAGGGAGTTTTTTTATTCAAATATCCCTGGTATACCTATAAACCATCATGCCTACCGACCACATCCGCTCCGTCCGCTAAAGGCGGAGCGGACGGAAAGTCCGCTGAAGGCGGAAAACACGCCTGGGATGAAAGAAATATCTACCCCTGAAAACCGACCCCTGATCCCTGTCTTCTATAGTTTAGGATATTATTCTGGGGTCCAGTTAATCTTTTCTCCTTCAATGCCCTCGTCCCAGCTTACTATATAATATCCACCGCTGGTTTCTCCACCTGTGATCACCAGGTGATATTCAATAGATCCGGAATAGTCCCCTGTAAAGTAGAGTGTTCCTACCATATTACCATTTGCCGAAAGATTTAGCGTGCCTGATTGGGTGCCATTTATAACAATACCCGAGTCATTATAATCTGTGTAATCAAAGGTTACTAGGCCACCAAGCCCTTGCAGCACTATAGTCCAGTGACAAGTGCCGCCAATATCACCATCTATTGTTACATCAGTGCCAATATTAGGATCAGGCTCAATAGCATAGAGTTTATCGATAGCATAGTCAACAGCCGCATTGCCTGCTTCTAGAAATTCAGCATTAACAATTTCTTCTTCTTGCGGTGGATACCAGTCAATGGTTTGTTCCGGCAACCCATCCTGGCTTACTATATAATATCCACCACTACGTTCATAATCTGTTATTTCTAAATGATATTCAACATATCCTGTATAACCCCCGCTGAAATAGATTGTTCCTGTCATCCCCTTATATACAAGTCCGCTCTCACTCCCATTTCCATTACTATTGTTTAAAGTGATTGTTATGGGAGTATCTATGGGGGTATTAAAAATGAGCTCGGTGTCAATATCTTCATAATTATCATAGGCTATTTCTATTTTGCGCCCTAAGAGAAACCAATACCACTCACGGTGATAGTCACAAGTGCCACTAATATCACCATATATTATTACATCACAAACCATTGGTCCTGGATCTGGATACCCTGGTATATAAGGATCGAGTTTATCAAGGGCTATCTTTTCAGCATCTAAACATTCCTGTAGAAATAGGGCATTAGTATTGCCTGCATAACCTCTGTCATATTCACTGAATCCACTTCCAAACCCATAACTGCTAAATGCCTTGACCTTATAATAATAGTAGACATCCGGATCCACTGACTCATCCTGATAGAAGATCCCTGTTATATTTTTACTGGCTGGATCATCAAGCGGCTCATATGGGCCCTCAGTATAATCTGATCTGAATACCTGATAGTAAGCAGCTCCATTCGCCTGGTCCCAAATTATGATAATCTTATCAGGATAGTTTCCATCAGTTGCCAAGACCCCGGTTGGTACCTGGGCACATGCACTAAATAATAGGCCTATAGCCAAGATCAGAGATAATAAGAGAGTCCGAGAATATCTTTGTAAATCCTTCATGATACATCCCTCCTTATCCTCTTATTGATAATTCCATTACATAAAACATCATTTCTCAATTCTCATTTTAATTTCATTGTAAAAAAATCAAACTATAATAAGTATAATAAGATTTATACCATATATTTGGATTATACAACACCCCCTAGTTGTTATCTGCTACAACCTTGGCCCGGACCCGGATGGTCTTTTTGGGAAGATATTCAATATCGGTCTTTATAACCACATAACCGTGCACGATGCCCACTTTTGATCCCGGGAGCAAGGTGAGTACAAGCTTCCTTGTCTGGCCTGGTGCCAGGAAAAACTTGTGCGGGGAAGATATTGTCAGCATTTTACCCATCTTGAGCTCAATATCCATGATGGATACGGGATTCTTACTCTTGTTGGTAATCACAATCTCCTTTTCAGTGCTTGATCCCTGTTTGACCATACCAAAATTTATGGAGAGAGGCTGTATGCTAAGATCCTCGGTGATGTTGGCTTGGATGCTGAGCGTTAAGGTCTTTGCATCAGGATCATTTGTCCTTACATGGATATCCTTTTTTAGCTTCTCTCTCCTGTACGTGGTGGATATGCTCACGGTTATCTTCTTTGACTCGCCTGGACCAATAGTCGTTTTCAGCCCGCCCGGGGCCGTGACCTTTACCCCTCAACATCGCTTGATGTCAATGGTTAATACCTCATCCCCTATATTCTTCAAGGTAAAGTCATGGGTTATCTTCTTGCCCTGGGCTACATCCCCTGCTTGAAAAATACTCTCTTCAACTAAGGCCTTTGGCGACGAACAGGCACTGTTTGCACCAAACAGCAAAAAGAGTACAAGACAATACACAAAATACCTCAGAAACCTCATCATGGCATCACCTCCTAACACCACCATACCACAGACCGCATCGGTTTTCTAGACCCCTCATATAAAAAGGCCCCCTGCTTTTAGCTTAACAGGGGGCCTTTCATTTAAGACCTCCTTACACCATTAAAAAATAAACCCCTGTTTTAAAACAGGGGCTTATTTTACACTTCAGGGTATTACGGTGTTGGCCAGGGGCAGATAGTACCTGATGGTGGGCAACAGTCACAGTCATCGCATGGGCAGCTTTCACCAGGAGTCATAAGTTCTCCTGCATACTCAAGGCATTCTGTTACTGCACCATCACCTGCGTAATAAACTCCGCCGACCGATTGTTTGTTTTCTATATCTAAATCATAAAGTGTCCACCCATCGCAACTTCCGACACCATCGGTCCATGTAAGCAGCCCTAACAACTTTCCATCATAGTCAGGAACACTCACTGGAGCACTCTGAATGCCATCAAAAGTAAAACTATTGGTGCATGTCTCCAAATAATCAGTGAACGTAAATGTTGCTATCGCGTCTAATCCATACGTTGTATCTAATACGAGTGTCGTATTAAACGAGCCAGTAGTACCGTACATTGTTATATCCACGGGTGGCATTGGGTCAGGCAGGAACGAATTAGAATGCTGGTGAATACACTGGTCAGTATAGCTCCACGCCCGCATACAATCATGAAGGGTCTTGGTTGTATCCCCTGCTACACCACCATTGATATAGCTTGGATCACCTGCAACCTCAGTCGCGGTATATGGTATGACCCTGTAGAAATAGGCAGTGTTTGCAGCAATATCTCCGGGTACATTATCTACATATTCCTCTTGCCCTTTCAGTATCGGTGTACTAACTGGAACAAATGTACCAAAAGGAGAGGTTGCCCTCAATACTACATAGGCAGCGAGTGTATCCCCAAGCCCGCCATCCCAACTCCAGGTTACGACAATCTTATCAGTATATCCAATATCGCCATTGGCGTCTCCATCGGTTGCGTCGATAAAGGGCTG
>CAZVAH010000198.1:0-4244 GCA_964625035.1 uncultured Bacteriovoracaceae bacterium
GGGGAGAGGTGACCCTCAGAATTCTAAGGACTGCTCGTGAGATGGGCATTGAGACTATAGCTGTATATTCTGAGCAGGACAGTTCAATGGAATATTTAAAATGGGCTGATAAGACAGTGAGAATAGGCCCGCCTCAGCCGGCAAAGAGCTATTTTAATGTAGATGCCATAATGAGTGTTGCTATAAACTGGAAGGCCAATGCTATTCATCCAGGCTATGGGTTTCTTTCAGAAAGCCCTGTGCTTGCTTCCCGTTGTGAGGAAAATGGTATTGCCTTTATAGGCCCACCAAGCACTGTCTTGAGAACAATAGGTAATAAATCCAGGACAAAGGAGGTAGCCAAATCTTTAGATATTCCTACCATCCCTGGCTCTTATGGTCCAGTATCAGATAGGAACAGTATCCTTTCTATATCAAGGATTCTGGGCATGCCAGTTATAATAAAATCTTTATATGGTGGTGGTGGTCGCGGGATGAAGGTTGCATATAACGAAGAACAACTTTTTGCCCGGTTTGCAAGTGTGAGTAGCGAGGCAAATGCTGCATTTGGCAGATCCGATGTATATTTAGAACATTATATCCCATCTCCCAGACATTTAGAAGTTCAAGTGCTCTCAGATGATTATGGGCATATTAAGATATTAGGAGATAGGGAGTGCTCTATACAGCGCAGGCATCAAAAGGTTATTGAGGAGGCCCCCATCCCTAACATCGATGAGGGTATCAGGAATAATATGTGGGCATGGTCAAAAAAGATCATGAACTCTATAGATTTTCAAGGGCTTGGTACAGTAGAATTTTTGATGGACCAGGAGGGTGATGTCTTTTTTCTAGAGATAAACGGGAGGCTTCAGGTAGAACATCCTGTTACAGAAATGATTACAGGTATAGATATGGTAAGGGAGCAGATATTAGTGGCAGCAGGTGCTAATATAGATACTACGCCCCTATCTATTACAGGTCATGCGATAGAGTGCAGGATAAATGCAGAGAATCCATCAAAAAATTTTATGCCCACTACCGGAGTAGTCAGGAAATTGCGTCTTCCAGGTGGCCCGGGTGTGAGGGTGGATACACATCTTTTTGTTGGGTGTGAGGTAAGCTCGTTTTATGATCCATTGCTTGCAAAGCTGATTTCTTTTGATAGCACACGCACTCTTGCCATAAGTCGTATGTCTAGAATGCTGGATGAGACCATTACCGAAGGCATTCTTACTAATAAGGATTTTTTGGGGAATATACTTAGAAACAAACATTTTTTAGATGCGAAAGGAGATACATCTCTGGTAACACAGGTTTTAGGCGAGTAAAAGGCATTCCCCTATTGTTTCTCACACTTGAAAGTGATGTTTCTATGGCAAGAGATATACTTATAGTCCTTTCAATAAGCACCTTTATAGTCCTGCTTGGTGTTGGTATAGTACTTCCCATACTGCCTATATATGCCCAGGGAATGGGTGCTTCAGCTACACAGATAGGCCTTATATTTGCCTGTTTTTCTCTGAGCAGGACCATATGTACACCGATAATCGGCGCGCTTTCAGATCATACAAATAGAAAGACCCCTATATTGATTGGACTTATACTATATAGTCTTATTGCTATTACCTATGTATGGGCAAAAGACCCTTCAACCCTTATATTGATTAGGTTTATTCATGGCATTGCCTCTGCTTTTATACTACCCATTGCCATGTCGTATATAGGGATTATAGCAAAAAAAGGGGAAGAGGGCCTGTTTATGGGGTCATTTAATATGGCCCTGTTTTTGGGCATGGGAGCAGGGCCGCTCATAGGCGGTGTTCTTACAGACCTCTGGGGGATAAACGCGGCATTTTATGCATTATCCATACTTTCAGCATTTGCCTTTGCTCTAACAATAATTATGCTGCCTCCCATGCCTGTTTCAAGGGATACAGGCGCAGGGCTTAATCTCTTGCCTTTTCGGAGGGTACTGAAATCTTCATCCATGAAGGGGCTGTTCCTTTTCCGGGCTATAAATGCCCTGGGCCGGGGAGGTCTCATGGCATTTATTCCTGTCTTGGCCAAGGCCTCGGGGATTAGCAATGCAGAAATAGGAATCCTTATATCTGCAAATATATTTATAACCGGCCTTTTTCAGAGGCCATTTGGAAGGATGGTTACTTCTGCAAATAAGATAAGGTTGGTGATTATAGGATCTATTATAGGTGCTGTATCATTGGCCAGCCTCCCTTTTGGGAATAGTTTCTTGACCTTCTTCCTTCTAGGAGCCATCATGGGCATAGGAGGTGCTATAGCGATTCCAGCGGCATCTGTTATGGTGGTAGAAAATGGCAAGTCTTTGGGTATGGGAGCTACAATGGGTGTCTTCGATGCAGCCATGGGCTTTGGCCAGATCTTAGGACCATTGCTGGCAGGATTTGTCATGGATATCTTTGATATTGATACAACCTTTTATGTAAGTGGACTTCTGGTATTTATTGGTACATGCGTGTTTTACTGCTATACTAGGAGAAAAGACTAGCGATCTCATCCCTTTCAAAGGTAGGTAGAGTAGTCCTTTCCCCTTCTCTATACAGTACAAGATCAGGGCCTTTTGTGATACGGCCTATTATGGCGCCTGATATAGATGCAGCCTTCCATGCATCTAAGATCTTGCCGGCATTTTGTTCCTTACAGCATACGATTAATGCCCCGGATGCAATTGCCCCTAAAGGGTCAATATTGAATCTAGGCAGTATCATGTGAGCCAGATCTAGTATAGGGATCTTTTCCATATACACTTCCAATCCGCAATTTGATGCCCTTGCCACCTCAAGAAGCCCTGTTGCAAGGCCGCCTTCAGTGGGGTCATGCATTGAGGTAACCCCCCCTTGAGTAAGGGCAATCCTTGCCTCTTTCACCACACTTATACCTGGGTCAATGATAAGGTCTTTTGCCCTTTGGATAGCCTTTTCATCTATATTTCCACCTATGGCGGGGTGAGGCATCTCTTTGGCCAGTATAGCAAGGGCCTCTATGGGTATGCCTTTTGAGAGGAGTATAAGGTCGCCTGGCATTGCCCCCGACGTCTTGATAATCTTTCCTTGAGGGCAAATGCCTATCATAAATCCAACAGTGATTGGCCTGTCTATCCCGTAGGTAATCTCAGTATGACCACCAACAAGGGTTATTTCTGCTTCATTACATGCCTCTATTATCCCTGAGAGAATGTCCTCGGCCAGATAATTGGTTGCAGTAGCCTCTGGCAAGAGCAGGGTTGTAAGCATATACTTTGGTATGCCCCCCATGGTGGCGATATCGTTGGAATTTACTGCTATAAGATATCTGGCTATATCATTTGTAGCAAATGTTATTGGATCAGTCTTAAAGATTAGTGTTTGATCACCAAAGGCGATAACAGCTGCATCCTCTCCTATTTGAGGGCCAACCAGGACATTTTTATCATCTATGGGTATCTTTTTTAGACAGTCTTCCAATATTCTCAAGGGGAGTTTTCCTACGGGAAGTCTTACTTCCTCCGGGCTCTTGTCTCTATTTGTCATGTCTGGCGCTTTCTATGTACGCATACGCATTGTGATTATGGATGCTCTCAAAATTTTCTGCTTCCACACAGTACCACGAAAATTCAGCTCTTTTGTTGAGCTGCGTGGCTATCTGTCTTACTACATCTTCTACAAACACAGGGTGCATATATGCATGTTCTGTAACAAATTTTTCATCAGGCCTTTTCAAGACAGGGTAGACTTGAGAAGATGCGCATCCTTCTATTATAGCAATCAGGTCCTCTATCCAGAAGAATTTAGTGTACTCGACAATGACACTGACCAGCCCCCTCTGGTTATGTGCACCAAATGAGCTTATCTCCTTTGAGCATGGACACAAAGTCTGTATAGGAACCTTTACTCCAACCTTAAATTCGTTGACTCTTCCCACCATACCAATGAGCTTGCATTTATATTCCATAAGGCCTGTTGCGCCTGTTATTGGTGCCTTTTTTTCTATAAAATACGGGAATTCTATTTCAAGGTGTGCACTTGATGCCCCCAGTGTATGTTTGATTTCTTCTAATATGGTCCCAAAATTTTTTATATGTATCTCTTCTTTATGCTGATTTAGCACCTCGATAAAACGACTCATATGTGTACCTTTAAATTCTTGTGGCAGGTCAACGTATATGTTTAAAGACGCAACTGTATGCTGGGTGCCCTTCTTTTTATCTGAAACTACTATAGGATAAGAAAGTCCCTTTACCCCTACCT
>CAZVAH010000199.1:0-4237 GCA_964625035.1 uncultured Bacteriovoracaceae bacterium
TTATAAAACACGGGGCCGTGGAATATGCAGGGCAGTTGATTGAGAGGATATTGGAAAGCAAGGAAATGCACTCTATGGATCCTGAAAAGCAGGAACCTACAATTCGCAAGTTTATAAAAGAATACCCCTTTATCCAGTTTGCTTATGTAACAGACATGGATGGTATAAAGATCACGAAAAATATTACTCAGCCGGAGTATAGAGGCAAATTCTTGCATAGGATGAAAGAGCACGAAGACTGCTCAGATAGAGAGTGGTTTATAAAGACCATAGAAGATGGGATGCTACACGTAAGTGGCATTTGTACATCCAGGATGACAGGTGCTTTGATTATTACAGTCTCTGCCCCTATTATGGATGACAATGATGAAATGTTAGGCGTACTTGGCCTGGATATAAGATTTGAGGATGTTGTGAAGGCTATACAGAGCATGTACGAGTCCATAGGTATAACAATGAGCGCAAAGGAACGCCACAAATATCAAAAGTTATTATGGGAAGAATTGCATAGGGATACCTGACGAAAATAAAATAATAGGGTTGACACAGATGGGCTCTGCAGATGGCAATCGGATAGTATTTAAGGAAGGGAGTCTCATAGTACCTGATGACCCTATCATTCCTTTTATAGAAGGTGATGGGGTTGGCCCTGATATATGGTATGCTGCTAAGGCGGTGATAGATGCTGCGGTGGAAAGGGCATATCAAGGCTCACGTCATATAAAATGGCTTGAGGTCTATGCAGGCGCTAGGGCCTACTCACTTTTTAATACATATCTCCCTGAGGATACAATAGATGTATTGCGGCATTACATAGTAGGTATAAAGGGGCCTCTCACAACACCTGTTAGTGGTGGATTCAGGAGTCTAAATGTGACACTCAGACAGAGGCTTGACCTCTTTGCCTGCATAAGGCCGGTAAGATACTATAGGGGCACGCCATCTCCTTTAAAAAACCCTGAGCTTGTAGATATAACAGTATTCAGAGAGAATACAGAGGATGTATATGCCGGGATAGAATGGCCTAAAGGAAGTGATGGTGCAAAAAAACTAATAAGATTTCTTAATGGTGAGATGGGAACTAATATAAAGGCTGATTCCGGCATGGGGATAAAACCCATATCAGAGTCAGCAACAAAGAGATTGGTTAAGATGGCTATGGAATATGCACTAAAGAATAACAGAAATACACTTACCTTGGTACATAAGGGAAACATCATGAAGTTTACAGAGGGGGCATTTAAGGATTGGGGGTATGAGCTCATAAAAGATGAATTTGGGGATATTAGTGTTATCGAGGACGAACTCGCAGAGAAATTTGGCGGTAGATGTCCAGAGGGCAAGGTACTTGTAAATGATAGGATTGCTGATTCCATGTTTGGCCAGATCTTATTAAGGCCGTCTGAGTATAAGGTTTTAGCTGTGCCCAATCTGATAGGTGACTTTATATCTGATGCCTTGGCTGCACAGGTGGGCGGGCTGGGCATGGCACCAGGTGCCAATATCGGGATACCAACAGCTGTATTTGAGGCAACCCATGGGACTGCACCCAAATATGCCGGCCAGGACAAGGTGAATCCCGGCTCTTTGATATTATCCGGGGCAATGATGCTTGATCACATAGGCTGGGACAAGGCCGCTGATATGATTAGCTCTGCTGTCGAAAACACAATCATGGATAAGCTGGTCACGTATGATCTTGAGCGCCAGATGGAGGGTGCAACCCTGGTGAGTTGTTCAGGGTTTGGAAAGGCGATTGTTGATAGATTGGAATGATATTTTGAATATCGCTCGAGGTTGTGTGAAAATAGTTGTCAGTTGTTAGTTGTCCGTAGTCAGTGGTGTATTGAGAGGGAATCATCCTAACTGGAGTTTTTACAACGGACAACAAACAAAAAAACTACTGACATGGATAAGGGCTATATGAAGTACTTTCTTGTTCTTGAGATAGCTAAGGAAACGCCAAATAAAAGACCTTGACAAAGATAACCACTTAGTTCAATTACAGGGTAAGGTTAAAGTTTGTTTGTCTAATGTTTTTTGATTCCTCTGTAAAAGAAAGGGGGCTCAATATGGAACAAAAGGCGTTCTATCAAAGGGTACTCATCCCAATTGGCATTGTAATGCTTCTCATGATCCTGTCAATCAATATCTATAATATCTCTCCAAAGATAGGGCTTGGCCATCCAGACCTGGGCCGGGTAGTATCAAACATCTCTGCCTTTTTTATGTTTATAAGTATATGGCTGGGGGGGCTTATAGCGCTTCCGTATGCCTTCAGGGCAGGGGCCACTATGAAGGAAAGGTTCTTAGTGTGTCTGGCCACTCCTGTTGTCTGGGTGGCAAAGATGATATACATGGCAGGATGCATCTATTCCGGATGGGAACTGGTTTACTGGTCCTTTAACACTCTAACCCTCGGGGTAATAGGGAGCGCCCTTCTTAATATGGGTGTATTTGAGGTTATATGCAGGTTGGTGTATAAAGGCAAAGGGCTAGTCCCAGAGAAGGTCTTTCAGCCATCTGTTGTAACCATACTCCTGATCGGCCTGATTATTGTACTACTGGGCCTCTGGAATGGGGGAACCCTTTTCTTTTATATATATGTGGATATATACACCATGCTCTTTCACTAATCAGTGAAGATTTTTACTACATAAAAAGGAGGTTAGTATGCCAGCAGTTATTAAAGATAACCTTTTTAATAAAGATATCTCAAGGAGAGAGCTCCTTGAGATCTTTGGTGGTGTGATGGCTGCCAGCATGGTTGATATGTTCATCCCAAAGTGGGCCTTTTCTGCACCTGGCAAAAGGCCCAATATCATCTTTATCCTAAGTGATGATCACCGCTGGGATCATTTGAGCTGCATGGGCCACACGTTTCTCAAGACACCCAATCTCGATAGATTGGCCAGCCAGGGGGCCATGTTTGATAATGCCTTTGTAACCACGTCCCTGTGCAGCCCCAGCCGGGCAAGTTTTCTTACAGGACAGTATGCCCATACACACGGTGTGAAAAATAATATTACACCATGGAATAATCAGAATGTGACATTTCTGGAACTATTAAAGAAGGCTGGCTATGACACCGCATTTATAGGCAAGTGGCATATGCCTGGCGAGGGTTTGCCTGCCCTGAGGGGATTAGACAGATTCTTATCCTTTACTATTCAGAGGGGCCAGGGAAGATACTTTAACTGTCCTTTGATAGTCGATGGTGTGGATACACCATCCCGAAAGGAATATATCACAGAGGAGCTTGCCGACTATGGCCTGGAATTTATTAAACAAAAAAGAAATAATCCGTTCTGCTTGTATCTGTCTCTCAAGGCAGTTCACCATAGGTGGCTACCCCCTAAAGATCTGAAGGGTATCTATAGTGATGTGAAAGACCTGGGCCTGCCCAAAGATGCAGACAACTGGTTAGGTCTTGTCAATAACCACATCATCTATGGGACATTAGGCTCATTGGACAATATGTATAGGGGATATTGCGAGACCATTGTGGCCATAGATCGAGAGGTTGGGCGTCTATTAGACAATCTTGATAGTCTGGGGCTTGCTGACAATACTGTTGTAATCTATGCCGGTGATAATGGCGTATTCTGGGGTGAACACCGCTTGGTTGACAAGCGTTTTGCCTATGAGGAGTCTATCCGTGTTCCCTTTATGGTTCGTTATCCAGGTCTTATCAGGGACCCTGGGAAACGCCTTTCTCAGATGGTGCTCAATATAGACCTTGCACCCACCATACTGGAGCTGGCCGGATTGGAGGTACCGGAAAATATGCATGGGGCAAGCATTGTGCCTCTGCTTGCCTCAAGAGATGTCTCATGGCGAACATCGTGGTTGTATGAATATTTCCTTGATTTTCCATATACAGTGCCTGGCATAAATGCCATACGTACAGACAGCTACAAGTATATAGAGTACCAAAGCAAGTCTTATCCACCTGAACTGTATAATATTTTATCAGACCCAAAAGAAAAGAACAACATCTACGGAAACAAACAGGCAGCTCAAATACTTGGTGAATTGCAGCAGGAGCTAATAAGGCTTAAAAAGAAGTCAGGGGCTTTAGATATGTGACACTTACCCGCTCATTAAAGATCTTATAAACCATCCTGGCCTGCCGGACACAACGAAGCATGAAAAAGTATCCAGAATTCAGGAGCCAGAAGTCAGAATGCTTCCGATTGGATTATTACGTGTATCCTAACTTCTGGATTCTGAATTC
>CAZVAH010000200.1:0-4235 GCA_964625035.1 uncultured Bacteriovoracaceae bacterium
ATCGCACAGGCTCATGTGCCTTCTTGCCATAGACCTTTTCATATGCCTTACAGAAAGGACAAAACCCATCTTCAATATTCTTCACAAACCAATAGGCAACCCCTTTTTGTTTATTACGGGCCATTCTACAGACAGGGCAATTCATACAGAACTGTGCCATCCTTCTATCCTTTTCAGTTATCTGAGAAAACATACCCCCTCCTTGAAAAAAACTCATATTATGAAAATACGTTATTTAGATCAATATACTGCCATATTGGAAATGTGGTTGCAAGGCATTTTGCTGATACATCAGATAAAATTCTTGTTGACATATACATGGATAATCTATAATGAAAAGTGAGTGAGTAGTTGCTCACAATATAAATATATTATAAGGAGTGACTTATGCTGAATGAAAAGATTTTGGCAATGCTCCATCTTGAGGCTATTCTCCCTAATATGGAAACTATGGTAGAAGAGGATTCCAAGGCTTCAGAGATTGCAAAGGGTTGGGATGGCAGCATCTATTTTATAGCAGGGGTATCTGGTCCAAGGGCAACACTTCAAATCACTACTTCTTCAGTTAAAGTAACCCCTGGTAAGGCAGGAAAACCCGATATTGTACTCTTCTTCCCCACCGAAAGATTAATGAATAACATGTTCAAGGGAAGTGGCGTAGGTTTTCCTGTGCCTTTAAAAGGGTTTACAAAGATAAAGGGCATACTTACATTTATGAAACTTGCAAAGCGGATGGAAGAAATCCTCAAAGGCGATATCGCACCAGCCGAGCTGAAGGCAAAATTAATGCTTAACACTATTGCCAGGGCCATGGCTATCATTGCAAACAATGATGAAGAGGCAAAACCCATGGTAGGACATAGGGGCGTTACTGAGTTGAGGATCAAAGATGGCTATGCCGTGAATATCGAATTCACGGGCACAAAAGCTATCGGTAGGATTGGGAATGCAGATGCCCCGGATCTCATCTTAGAGTTCTCAACCCCGGAGATATTCCTCGATGTTTCAGATGACAAGATAGATCTCATGGCTGCTGTGCCCCTCGAAGACATAGCAATAAAGGGAGATCTGCACATGGGCGAGATGGCAGCACTCCCCTTACTAGACAAAATCGGTCTTTATCTTCAATAGGAGGTGACAATATGGCCTATACGTTTAATAAATCGAAAGAAATGTTTGCAAGGGCGGCAAAGGTAATCCCGCAAGGAATATACGGCCATTTTACCCCGGTTATTCTCGTGCCTGGGGCATATCCATATTTTGTGCAGAAGGCAAAGGGCTCTCATTTCTGGGATGTTGATGGAAATGAATACATCGACTATATGTGCGCATATGGCCCTATGATCTTGGGCTATGCCAATGAAAAGGTAGACGAGGCATTTATGTCTCAGGCCAGGAACGGTACTAGCGTGACTATACCTTCGCCGCTTTTAGTGGATCTCGCAGAGCGCATGGTGGAGATTAACGATTGTGCTGACTGGGCATTATTTGGGAAGAACGGCGCAGATGCCACTTCGCTATCCGTAATCCTTGCCCGTGGTTATACAAGGAGAAACAAGATCGTCCTTGCAGAGGGGGGATATCACGGGACTCAGCCATGGGCCGGAAGTAACCATGTGGGGATCACCTCTGCAGACAGGAGCGATATCATCATGGTGCCATGGGGTGATTTAAATGCATTTAAAGAAGTGGTTGAAAAGAACAAGGGCCAGATTGCGGGGGCCATGTTCACTCCTTACCATCACCCGGTATGGGACAACCAGAAACTGCCTGAGCCAGGATTCTGGACAGGGATGAGAAGGGTTTGCGACGAAAATGATATCATACTGATCATAGATGATGTAAGGTCCGGCTGGAGGCTTGACCTCAAGGGAGCTGCCCACTATTTTGGATTTAAGCCAGATCTGGCATGCTACTGCAAGGCCATTGCAAATGGCTACCCTATCTCTGCACTAGTGGGTACCCAAAAGATGAGGATAGTTGCATCAAAGGCCTATGCTACTGGTTCTTACTGGGCCAATTCCCCTGAAATGGCAGCAGCGCTTGCCTGCATAGATGAGATGGAAAAGATCGATGCCCCTTCGATCTTAAGACAACGCGGAGAGGCCTTAATGAAAGGACTTAACGATCTGGCAGACACCCACGGCCTTCAAGTCACCACATCTGGACCGCCAGCTATCCCCTTCATGAAATTTGCCAATGAGACCAACTTTATGAGATCTCAATTCTTCGGTGCCCAGTGCTCAAAACATGGAGTCCTTTTCCATCCGCACCATAATTGGTTTATAAGCACTGCACACACTGAAGAAGACATAAAAAAGACTCTAGATGTAGCAGATAAGGCATTTAAGGCAGTTAAAGACAAATTTGGAGATTAACTTTCCCTGTGCCCGCCTCTGGCGGGCACATCTTTTCTACATCTCATATTTCAGGCGATTCATACGATAGACAAAGGCTAAGATCTCTGCCACTACCTGGTAAAGTTCTTCAGGGATTTCCTTATTTATATCTAACCGATATAGGGCATCCAAAAGTGCTCTATCCTCCCTAATAGGGATGTTACGTGCCCTGGCAATGGCTATAATCTTCTCAGCTAGTTTACCCTGGCCTTTTGCAGTCAACTTGGGTGCTTGATCTTTGCCCCTTTTGTATCGCAGAGCTACTGCCTTATCTCTCTTACTTTTCATACCATCATATCTAATCCAGCATCACTTACTGGAAAATTCTTATGTGCCACATCCAAGCGCCTTATATTGATCCCCAGACTATCCAGCCTATCAGCAAGTTCCCCTAAGTGGGAGCGCAGAAGATCAGCCACATCTTCAAGATTAGACATAATCTCCACCTCAACTCCATCACAAAGTCGGGCTATGCAGTGTATGGAGCCTATATGGTCTGTATCTATCCAAAAGTTGAGTGTATATCCTTCTTTGCTGTCCCCCTCAATTACCACCCTGGCGTTACCCCTGGAATCCTTGTCAACAACAGGTATAAATAGAAAAGCAAGGGCATGGGGAAATCTAGAGGCTTCTTCCAGTAAAGATATTATCAGCTTGTAAGCCTCAGTATCATGAGTTGCTTTAGAAAGTACATGTCGTATAATCTCCTCTATCTTAAATGCACCAAGAGGCATCTTCCCCATAGCGCCCACAAATCGCTGCACAAGACTATCCACAGCCTTCTGTGTTCTCACGGAGATATCCAGATTATCTACAGGTTTTAAAACTATCTTAGGACGTATTGCGTGAACCTTAAGGTTCAAGACCTGGCCTTTTAATAAATCCATAGTGGTCTCAACGATAAGACGCCTGCCAAATAAAGAGACCATCACAGATCCACCCCTTGGCTGCGAGAGTACAGTAGCAACCACCCGCCGACCTACAAATATAGAAGGTATTTGATCCTTTAAGATTATACTGCCGCTATATTTCAATCCAGAGAGCTGGGAAAGCATCTTAGCCTCAGTCTTCTTTCTTGTCTACCTTCAGCATAAGCTCGACCTCACCTGTAGGAATACCAGTTATCTGAGAAATCCTGATGGGATCAAAATCACTCTTGCTTAGCTTAATAATGTCTGATTTTGTATACTTCCTTAATGTAGTGACCTTATTAAGGGCTGCCTCCAAATCCTCCAATACCACCTTAGCATTGCGTACCCTTAAATCTAAGCCCTCCATCATATTTGAAACAAGCTCTGCCTTTTCCTGGATATGTCTTGAAAATTCACTGGATAAATGTTTTGACTCTTCAATTACCTCTTCTAATTTGTCTATAAGTTCTGTGGGTATCTTGCGTCTTCTCTCCCTGAGAAAAATAACTATTACTAACCCAAGAAATATTATCTGGACAGTAAATTGTGCTATAAGTAAGATCTTAGTGGAATCCAAGGCTATATCACCAGATCGATAAGGTGCTTCTCTTCGGCTTCGCTGTCTTTGTCTTTACCTTTGGCCTTGGCTTTTTGTTTGGCATCTTCTTGTTGTCTCTTTTTTTGCTCACGTTGACTTATTGCTATATCTTCTTGGCTCTTCTTGGCAGCATTCACCTCTCTGCTTAGACGTAACTTCTCTCTAGCCTCCTGCTCAGTAAGTATCTGCTTGGTAACCTCAGATTGAGTAAAAGGGCTTTGAGTGGCCTTCTCAATCCTACCGGCCTGTGACAATATTACAGATATATCACTAGGTCCAGGCATAGAATCCCTCCTAAACCATCTTATCGACTACTCTTTATATCAC
>CAZVAH010000201.1:0-4225 GCA_964625035.1 uncultured Bacteriovoracaceae bacterium
TTTATATAAAATACACTTCGGACATTATCTGGAAATAAGTCTATTCACTATTTACTATTCACTCTCTCATACAAAGCTACCTGAAATGTCTCACTAACCCCATCATGGACGTCCCTATGACCCCTAACATGACAAAGGCAGCCCCATATCCGTAGACTGTACTTATCCCACCAAATGCAACCGTGGCACACGCCATACCCAAATTGAAAGACCACACAAACATAGCATTTGCCCTGCCCTTCATGTAAGGAGATGCATCCATGGTTGCTGCATTTAGTGTAGGATATACATATCCATACCCCATTCCAAAGAGTAATGAAAGGGGTAGCAAAAATACAAGATTCTTTATGGAATACGCCATAAGGGGTAGCAATATCATCATAAAAATAGCTATTATCCAGGCCACATGTCCCCCTGTTTTCCTGAATGCCCTGTATAAAAAGGCCCACATCATAAGAGACCCACAAACAAAGAAAATAAAAAACGGAGTGGAATTCAAGATGCCCTTATCCGTAAGATATGGTGGCAAAAATATTATTGTAGCACCAAAAACCCCACCTAAAATCACAGATGCTGCCATAAATGGAAACATTGGACCCAAGGATGTCTTATGAGGATGTCTGCGAGAGCCCACCCTTGGGAAAAAGAGGCCTATCAGCGCTGCTATTATACCAAAAAAAGATGCACTGATAAAATAAGGGCCAAACCCGAATGAGGCTATAAAATACTCACCTATAGCAGGACCTATCGCATGGGTAGTAATATTAGATACGGTAATGATACCTAAGAATCTAGTACGATCGGGGACCTCCACAACATCAAAGACCATGGCCCCAGATACACCAAATGCAAAAGAAAAACTTATACCCTGTAATATCCGTAGAAGGTATACAGATACTCCCATACTTGACATGTACGCAAATATAAATGTAGTTATCCCCATAACAAAACCACCTGTAATAAATAGATACTTCCTGGGTATCTTTTCAGAGATGACACCTACTACGGGCAAAGTCATGATTACCGCTAGATTAAATATCCCCATCACCAAACCAATATCTGTTGGGGTACAACCCATATGGACAATAAATTTTGGGAGGAGAATCAGCTGGCTAAAATTGAGAAAAAAGAAGAAATTTGCTAGTAATAAAAGTATAAAACCACGCGACTTATTATCCAAATAAGACCCTATCTATGAAATCTGTCAGGCCAGTCAAAGAATCATCTGCCCTTGGCCCTGAACCACGCCAGATGTGGAATGCATCTATGCCAACACTTCTAGGGACTTCATAGTCATAGTATATATGGTCGCCTATATGGATAAGTTCGCCATCCACTACAGATCTAAGCCTGATATAGGCCTGAGTCTGGGCCTTTAACATCCCCCAGTCATCCGGAAGGGATATAATATGATCAAAATATGGAGCTATGCCGGAAAAGCTCACCTCTTTATCAAGAAAAGCCCTTGTTGCATTAGAAAATATGACCAATCTGCAATTATCTTTTTTTAATCTCTCAAGCACAGGGACCGTATCATCAAACACGCCTATCCTGTCTGTGAATCTTGAGATTAATTTGTTAACATCTATATCTATATCAAAGAAATCCGCCCAGTATTTAAGCTGATACCATCTTATTGAAGATTCCCCTTCTGCCCTATATGCCTCCATACATAAAGCCTTGGCATCCTCAAATAAGATCCCTCTTTTGTCTGCCACTATATAAGGAAGGCCCTCATGCCAAATACTATCCACAAATGTATGTCTTGTGAGTGTCCCGTCAAGATCGAACGATACGGTTAGTCCCTTTCCCATACCTCTACGCAGTTTTTACCCTTAGCCTTGGCCTTGTACAGGGCATCATCAGCCATCTGAATCAGGTCTGACTTATTACCCTGACCACCCTTGAGTGTGCCAACCCCTATGCTTACTGTTAAATTTACTGTATCATCTCCCCCTTTTATGATAAAGGGCGTAGAGGCCACCCCCTCACATATCCTGATACCAGCTAAATAAGCATTTTCCATATCTGTCTTTGGTAAGATGATTGCAAACTCCTCCCCTCCATATCTAGCCACAATATCTACACTCCTCACCTTATCCATTAATACGCCGGCCAATTGTTTTAAGACCGCATCACCATTTTGATGGCCATATAAATCATTGACCCTTTTGAAATCGTCTATATCCAGCATCAACAAAGATACGTAGTCTTCCTTATACCTCCGTATCCTACTTACCTCTTCATCCAAACGCTCCTGAAAGTACCTATGATTATAAAGTTCTGTCAGACCATCTGTTATGGAAAGCAGTCCAAGTTTTTCATTAAGTTCTCTTAACTGCTCTGTGGCACTATTTAGCTCCCCCGCCCTTGCCTCCAGGGCATCCTTCATCTCTGTCATCTCCCATAAGGTCTTTTCCATCTCTGCATTCTTGGCCAGCAGTTCATCCTCCAAGATCTTCTTTTCTGTAATATCAGTAAACATCATAAGTGCCCCTATCTTATGTCCCTTACGGGTGATCACCTGAACATTGAATTCTATAACAATATGGCTGCCCTGCTTTGTTATCAGACTGCATCGCTTACCTCTGGTCTCCGTACCCCCGGTATAAAGCTTCCTAAAACCATCCCTGAGAGAATCCTCATCAGAAGGAGCGATAAATTTAGTAAAAAAAGCATCCTTTATCTCTTCCTTATCATAGCCCGTAACACTACATACAAATCTATTACAATCCTTTATATACCCTCTTGGGCTCAGATATAAAATTCCATCAGAAGATCTATCAAAGAGCTCTTTGAGCCTGTCCTCGACATTTCTTAGGCTACGTTGAAGCTTCTTCCTGTCAGTCACATCTGTTATCACAGCCCATAAGAGATGTCTTTTATGCGCCCTATACCACTTCCCCAACATGTCCACATATATACGCTGGCCTGACTTTGCATTCAGTATAATACTCAAGGAAAAAGGCCCCTCCACAGGCCCTTTGGCGTCCATTGTGCATGCAGAAATAAACCCAGCCCTGCTATCTCTTGAGATAAATGTTAAAAAGGGCCTACCTAATATTTCATCAGGTTTATATCCTATAATCTCACCAAACCTTGGGTTTGTATAAATAATGGTCCCTTTATCCATGATAACACAGCCATTACTACTGCCTTCTACAATGGGACTAAAGATATCAACGCCAATTTCGTGAGCATTTAACCCATTAAACTCCTCAATGTCTGATAGAACAATCAATTTTGTCTCATTGAACTTCATAGTTATCGACTGCAACACCAAAAGATTGCCATCTTTGCTGGGGAGGGATATCTTTCCGACACCACCATCCAAGATTGAGAGAAACTCCGAGTGGTTTTTGCTTATAAAATCTCTTATCTCTGTCTCACTGACTCCTAACTTAGAGACCAAATCTTTGCTTATGCACTTAGTCTCCAATCCATCAAATACTATAATATAAGGCGATATGATCTTACAAACTGCATCTATATCAATGTCCATACCTTATTTGCATCCTCAATAATCTCTTCAGATAGCTTCATATCAAATAAGACCTTTTCTATCTCAGGGATTGCAAACTCGACGCCCATGGAATACTCCAAAATCCGGATAATCTCCTCAATAGTGATCCCACCTGTAAGTTGTAAGACCTTTTCCACAAATGCCACCAGGTCTTCATGTTTAGACCATGGGAAGAAGACCCAACGCCATTCTTCCATTACCTTAGGACAGTAATTAGGTATAAACTGACTATCAGACTTCCTCACTAAGACAGCTATCTTTATATCACCTACCTTATCAGTAAGGTATTTTTCTACCTCCACCATGGTATTGCCCTCATCACAGATATCATCAACTACGAGCACTCGTTTGTCCTGAAAATCGATATCTGGTAATGGGTATATCAAGAACGACTTTTCAGTTAATCCCTTTTTATTATCCCAATGCCCCATTTGTATGGTACAGACATATTTCTCCTGCAAATAATCCGCAAGAATCCTTGCAGGGGCAAGGCCTCCACGAGCCACACCAATAATCACGTCAGGATCATAAGGAGCAGAGGAAAGCGACATAAAGATATCCCATACAAGATCCTCTACATCCTCCCAGGAAAGCCTTGTAGCCTTAGGAAATTTGTTTTTAAGTATATTTAAATCATACTTCTTTCCTACCATAAGCATCACCCAATACAGTTCCGCCGTTTCTTATTCTTGGAATTGATCT
>CAZVAH010000202.1:0-4184 GCA_964625035.1 uncultured Bacteriovoracaceae bacterium
TACTCATACCCTACGAGTGCCTTATATGCATGTGCAGCTACTGGCCCAGAGTACACATAGCCAGCATGCGGACTGACGATCGCTATGGGTTTGGTTGGTATATCAGGGATAGAGGCACGACCAAGATAGGCTTCTATGTCTCCCTTAAGGATAGCTGGCTCTCCTGGATACCAACTCCCTGCAATAGGAGAAGGTCTTACTGGCCCTGACATAATATCCTCCAAATCTTTATTTGGTATACACAACAATCCACAGGGATCAAAATTGGCAATGCTCTGATCCCTGTAAAATATCTTTTATAAATTTAAGGGAATAGGGGTGTAGAGTCAAGGCCTGTAGCCTCACCAAGCCCGCACATTATATTCATATTCTGAATCGCCTGCCCTGACGCTCCCTTTGTAAGGTTATCAATAACACTTACAATGATGGCCCTATACGTGATAGAATTTGTGGTAATCCCTATCAAACAGCGATTTGTGCCCCTTACATCTTTGGTAGAAGGAAAGCCATCTTCGACTACATCCACAAACTTTGATCCTTTATAAAAGGTGACTATAGCATCCATCAATGCCTTTTTATCTTCACTGGTAGATACATATATGGTGGAGAGCATACCACGAGATATGGGTATCAAATGTGGTGTAAAATCGACAAACACATCCTCGCCAGCAACAAGTGAAAGTTCCTGTTCTATCTCAGGGATGTGCCTGTGGAGTCTGCCCACCTTGTATGCACTGAATGACTCTCCTGCCTCACATATATGGCTAGTTAGACTCATCGCCCTTCCTGCACCTGAGACCCCTGATTTGGTATCTACAACTATGCCCCTTGATTCTACAAGGCCACTTTCGATTAATGGAATGAGAGGCAAAAGTACGCTGGTTGGATAACAACCAGGGTTTGCCACAAGGCTGGCGCCTTTAATCTCATCTCTGTAGACCTCGCACAGCCCATATACAGACCTAGACAAAAGATGAGAAGACGTGTGCTTTTGATACCACTTTTGGTATACAGATGGGTCCCTTAGGCGATAATCAGCGCTTAAATCTATAACCTCAACGCCCTCTAAGACTAACGGGATATACTCCATGGATATACCGTGAGGTAGACAACTGAATACCATGTCACACCTATTAGATATCTCTCTGGCATCGAAAGGTTCCAACTCTATATCAAAATATCCTTTTAAAGGATTCAGTACATCTGATATCTTTTTACCATTATATTGCCTTGATGAGCAGTAGGTAATCTTTGCCTCTGGGTGGTTATACAAAAGACGAATGAGCTCAAACCCTGTATATCCTGTAGCTCCCAGGATACCTATTGATATACTCAAAAACAATCACCTCTTAGAGAATTGAGGTCTCTTTCTGGCCTTGTGGAGCCCGTATTTTTTCCTTTCCACCATCCTTGGATCTCTGGTGAGGAACCCTGCGGCCTTAAGTTTAGGCCGTAGTTTTTCCGGATCGAACTCAGCCAAAGTCCTCGCAATGCCATGCCGTATAGCCCCTGCTTGGCCAGAAATCCCACCTCCTGTTGCAGTAGCATAGACATCAAATTTGCCCTTGGTATCTGTACGATTAAACGGCTGCATAACAAACATCTTCAATGTCTCTCTGTCAAAATAATTCTCCATATCTAGGCCATTTACAATAAATTTCCCATCCCCTGGAGACAACCAGACCCGGGCCACCGAAGTCTTCCGTCTTCCTGTAGCATAAATCCTTGTATCAGACATACCCTTTATAATCTCCTTTATATCTTCATCTCTTTTGGCTGCTGGGCCATGTGAGGATGATTTCCTCCTGTATAGACCTTTAATTTTTTAAGCATATCATTACCCAGGCTACCCTTAGGTAACATACCCTTTACCGCATTTTTTAAGATCTGCTCAGGCCTTTTCTTTAACAAATCCTTTGCCCTGGTAGCCTTTATCCCCCCTGGATATCCACTGTGCCGGTAATATATCTTGTTATCCCATTTATTTCCAGTGAATTGCACCTTATCGGCATTAATCACCACCACAAAGTCGCCTACATCGATATGAGGTGTATAAAAAGGCTTTGTCTTTCCCTTCAGTATAGATGCTATCTTAGAGGCAAGCCTGCCCACCACCTGATCCTTGGCATCAATAAGGACCCACTCCCTTAGCACCTCGCCCTTTTTGGCGCTGTATGTCTTCATAAAAATCACACTCCTTCAATGCTGAGTAGGGCTCGCATATAGCCGAAGACCAGATAGATGTCAAGTCTATAGATGCCTTTATAAGTATCTGCAACATTCTTGACTGTATTAGATCCTGATGATAGTAATCATACTATGTTAGACATTAAATTTATAAGGCAGAATAAGGAAATCGTCCAAAGGGCCTTAGAAAACAGGAGGGAGGCCATCTCTTTGGATAGGCTCCTAGAGATAGACAAAGAAAGAAGGGTCATCATTCAAAAGGGAGATGAGCTTAAGGCCAAACGAAATATATATTCTTCAAAGATAGCAAATTTAAAAAGACAGGCTGAAGACGCAGAGGAAGAGATAAAGGAGATGCGTCAGCTCTCTGAGACCATAAAAACCATTGATAATGAGCTCAAAGAAAATGAAACCCAAATTAACGATATCATATTAAGGATTCCCAATATACCCCACATAAGTGTGCCGATAGGTAAAGATGAAAAGGACAATGATGTGATCCGCTCCTGGGGGAAAAGGCCTGAGTTTTCATCCCCACCAAAGCCGCATTGGGATATAGGAGAAGACCTTGGGATCCTTGATTTCAAGAGGGCAGCAAAGATAACAGGGGCACGTTTCTGTCTCTACTGGGGTTTGGGTGCCCGTCTAGAGAGAGCCCTTATAAACTTTATGTTAGATGTGCATACAAAGGAGCATGGTTATACCGAGGTCTTACCCCCATTCATGGCTAACAGGGATAGCATGACAGGGACCGGTCAACTACCAAAGTTCGAGGAAGATCTCTTTTCTACAGATAATTATTATCTTATACCAACTGCAGAGGTCCCTTTAACAAACATATATCGATCCGAATTCCTAAAAGAAGAAGACCTCCCTATTAAACTCGTGGCATATACACCGTGTTTCAGAAAAGAGGCCGGCTCTTACGGTAAAGACACAAGAGGCATTATACGCCAGCATCAGTTCAACAAGGTAGAATTAGTAAGGTTCGCAAATCCTTTGTCGTCTTATAATGATCTAGAAGAACTTACCCTGGAGGCAGAAGAGATGCTGAAAAGGCTCGGCCTGCATTACAGGGTAGTAACCCTCTGTACAGGGGACCTGGGTTTTTCCGCTGCAAAGACCTATGATTTAGAGGTATGGATGCCGGGCCAGGGCATATATAAAGAAGTATCTTCCTGCACCAACTTTGAGGATTTCCAGGCCAGAAGGGCTGGGATCAGATTCAAATCAAAAAAGAAAAGGGCCTTGTTTTGCCATACCTTAAATGGAAGCGGCCTTGCTGTTGGCAGGACACTTGCCGCTATATTAGAAAACTATCAATTCCCTGATGGGGGGGTTCGTATCCCAGATGCGTTGGTTTCCTATATGGGGCTTGACCGAATCAAAAAGGTAAGCTAATGGAACATTCGTGGAGGGATGGCCGAGTGGTTTAAGGCGGCGGTCTTGAAAACCGCTGTACCGCAAGGTGCCGTGGGTTCGAATCCTACTCCCTCCGCCATCTATCAGATAAGGAGAGGTGGCCGAGTGGCTGAAGGCGCTCGCCTGCTAAGCGAGTGTACTCTTAAGAGGGGTACCGAGGGTTCAAATCCCTCTCTCTCCGCCAAATCGAAATCCTCTTTAGCAAACCCCTATTCCTGTCGATAAATATACTAATGTGAGGGAAAACAATAAGGAGATAAGGGATGAGTACACGAGAGATAATCAGGTGTTTGATCCTAATTCCGTATTATTTTAAGCTCACACTGCGGGAAAGGGCCAATCTCATTCGCTCTATCAAAAAACATCCACATTAAACCCTCCCCTATCCCCGCAAAAAAAACGCTAAACCTTCCTTTTCTGATAGTCAATTATAATGAACCCGCAAAAAGTCGAAAAGGGCGTCATTGCGAAGCGAAGCAATCCCGTATTGCATAACCACCTGAAATTATTAGATTGCTTCGTCGCTTAAGCTCCTCGCAATGACATGCTCAGTTACTTTTTACGACTGCGTCAAT
>CAZVAH010000203.1:0-4180 GCA_964625035.1 uncultured Bacteriovoracaceae bacterium
ATTCCCGACAATCACCCTGCCAGGCTCAAATACAAGCTTTAATCCCAGTCCTTTCACCTTTTTCAATATTGCCTGGGAATAATCCTTTGGGGCAGGGGGGGTTTCATCAGAATATGTGATACCTAATCCACCACCAAGATCTAGATACCTGAACTCAAACCCCTGTGGGCGCAGTCTGGATATAAGGATTTTAAGCCTATCTATTGCATCTATAAATGGTCTTAAATCAGTGAGTTGGCTTCCAATGTGGCAATCTATCCCCACCACATCTATGTTTTTCATCTTACTCGCCCTTAGATACTGTGCAGTTGCCAATTCTAAACTTATCCCAAACTTATCTTCTTTCATACCTGTAGATATATAAGGATGTGTCATTGGGTCCACATCAGGGTTTACCCTTATAGAGATAGGGACCTTCTTGTTCAGTGCCCCACCGCGGGCGTTTATCACCTCAAGTTCTTCTTCGCTCTCAATATTAAACATCATAATATCTGCGCCTATTGCCATATCTATCTCTTTGATGGTCTTCCCCACACCTGAATATACTATCCTTGAGCCTGGGATACCCGCCTTTAAGGCCTTGTAGAGTTCACCTCCCGATACCACATCAGCCCCGATATCTTTTCTTGCCATGTAGGTAATAATGGCAAGACTGGAGTTTGCCTTCATAGCAAAGCACGTTTGATGGTCTACCCTTTTTAGAGGCTCTTCAAATACCCTCAAGTGTCTCTTAATGGTCGGGAGGCTATAGCAATAAAATGGTGTGCCCACTTCATCTGCAATATCTTTTATTGCTACATCTCCACAATATAGTCTCCCCTGTGTGTAGGTAAAATCGTGCATACGCCAGCCCTCATTTACTCACAATAACAGGCTCGCTCAACCAGAATGAGCCGCCTGTCTCTAAGGCTATACGATATACCATATAATGAGACTTGGGATCTACATCTTCGAGTATCAGCTTCTTTGTGGTATCTGCAGATATTGCCATAATCTCCTTCAGGTCATCTTTGCAGTGAGGACATATCCCCTTTGGCTTACCAAGCAATATCACCCTGTCTCCCTTTGCATTACACCTGATCTTTGCAACAACCTTTTCGCCTGAGAACTTTATGCTGATTATCTCTACAGGATCAGGTGCTATAGGTGGCAGAGGTGGCTTTTTTCTGCCACAGGCTGTGGGTATAAAGGCCAAGAGGACAATTATCAAGATTAAAAAGGCATGCTTATATGTCATGATCAATGGTTTCTAAGAGGCGGTAGGCCTCTTCAATAGACATTCTTACATTCTTTTTTGCAGTGCCGCCATAGCTCGTTTTTGCATCCACAGAATTCTTTGGGTCGATGTAGGAAAATATATCCTTGTCAAACCTGTCAGAAAACGTCTTGAACGCCTTTAAATCAAGGTCATCTATACCCTTATCTTCCTTTATCAAATACGCTATCATTTCCCCGGTTATACGATGTGCATCCCTGAAGGCCTCTCCTTTTCTTACAAGATAATCTGCTATCTCGGTTGCGGTGGCAAACCCTTTTTTTAAGGCCTTTTCCATAGCATCTGTGTTGATGGCTATCCCTTTTATTAAACCTGTCATTATATTAAGGCAGGCCTTTATGGTGTCTGCTGTATCCATTACAGGTCTTTTGTCTTCCTGCATATCTCTATTATAGGCAAGTGGCAAGCCCTTCATCATAGTGAGCAAAGAGATAAGATTGCCGTAGACCCTTCCAACTTTGCCCCTGACCAATTCAGGGACATCAGGGTTTTTTTTCTGAGGCATGATGGAACTTCCAGTGCAATAATCATCTGGAAGCTCAACAAATGAAAATTCCTGAGAATTCCACAAGATCAGTTCTTCAGAGAGCCTGCTTAGGTGCATCATACAAATGGCGGATGCAAACACAAATTCTATAGCAAAGTCCCTGTCACTCACACCATCGATGGAGTTTTGGCAGGGGCCTGAAAAGCCAAGTTGCCTTGCAGTAAGATCCCTGTCAATGGGATATGATGTGCCGGCCAGCGCCGCACTTCCCAATGGGGAGATATTAACCCTTTTTATAAGCTCGGAAAACCCCTTAAGATCTCTAGAAAACATCTCAAAATAGGCTAGAAAGTGGTGGGCAAACAAGATTGGCTGGGCATGCTGTAGGTGGGTCATACCTGGCATAATTACATCTATGTTTTCTTTTGCCTTATCTACTATGGCCCTCAGTATGGCTTCCAGGGCATTCCTTATTGTAAGGATCTCGTCTCTGATATAGAGACGAAGGTCTGTTGCCACCTGATCATTTCTGCTCCTTGCAGTGTGCAGTTTTTTGCCGACAGGGCCGATCCTCCTTATGAGTTCTGCCTCTATATTCATGTGCACATCTTCAAGCTCAGGATCAAAGGTAAATTTGCCTGCTTCTATATCTGCCTCTATTGACTTCAGGGCCCCTATAATGGCATCCAATTCTGAGCTCTGGATTATCCCTGCAGAAAAGAGCATCTTTGCATGTGCAATGCTACCTTCTATATCCTGTTTATAAAGCCTGCCATCAATGCTCACAGATTCGGTAAAGGTCTCCACCTCTTTATGGGTATTCTTACCAAATCTGCCCCCCCATGGTTTTTTAGCCATCTTTTTTGTCCTTGTCTTTAATTTTAGGCCATTTAGCTCACTTACTACTTAATTTCCTTAATGCCTCCATCCTTAGTCTCAAGGCATTTAACTTTATAAACCCGGTTGCATCCTTGTGGTCATAGGTCTCGTCCTCCCCAAATGTAGCCAGCGTAGTGTCATATAAAGACACTGGGGATCTTCTACCAGTAACAATACAATTTCCTTTATACAGCTTTAGCCTTACATCACCAGTCACGCCACCCTGAGATTCATCTATCAAACGCTGTAAGGCGGTCCTTTCTGGCGAAAACCAGTAGCCATTATAGATAAGGGAGGCATATCTGGGCATAAGTTCATCTCGCAAGTGCATAACCTCTCTGTCCATTGTGATCTGTTCTATGGCCCTGTGAGCGACCTTTAGTATGGTGCCGCCTGGTGTCTCATATACGCCCCTGGACTTCATCCCCACGTATCGATTCTCTACTATATCTACCCTGCCTATGCCATTTTGGCCTGCTAATGTATTAAGCTCTGTAAGTAAAGCAGCAGGGGACAGTCCTTTTCCATCCATAGCTATTGGGTCCCCGTCCTTAAAAGAGATTATAACCTCAGTAAGACTGTCAGGTGCCCTTTCAGGAGAACAAGTGAGCAAAAACATTGCTTCATCTGGTTCATCCCACGGATCCTCCAATACCCCTCCCTCATAGCTTATATGTAACAGGTTCCTGTCCATACTATAAGGTTTTGCCTTTGTAACAGGGATATCTATTCCATGAGTAGAGGCATAATCTATCATCTTTTCTCTGGACCTGAGTTTCCATTCATCCATCTTCCATGGGGAGATGATCTTTATGCCAGGAGCCAGGGCCCAGAATGCAAGTTCAAAGCGCACCTGGTCATTACCTTTACCTGTTGCCCCATGCGCCAGGGCATATGCATCTTCTTTCTTAGCTATCTCTATAAGGTGTTTTGCAATTAAAGGTCTGGCCAAAGATGTGCCTAATAGATAAGAGCCTTCGTAGGAAACGTCTGCTCTAAATGCAGGGAATACATAATCCTTTACAAATTCCTCTTTGAGGTCTTCGATGTATATCTTTGCAGCGCCTGTTTTTTTTGCTTTCTCTTCTAAGCCTTCTAACTCCTCTGCCTGGCCTACATCTGCGGCATAGCAGATCACCTCATAGCCAAATTCGTCTTGTAACCACTTCAAGATAACAGATGTATCCAGACCACCGGAGTAAGCCAGTACCACCTTTTTTGCATCCATAAGATCAGCCCTCTTTCTTTTTTATCAGAAACTCCATAATAGCATTTTGTACGTAGAGCCTGTTTTGTGCCTGTTCCCAGACTATTGACCTTGGCCCATCTAAGACATCTTCTGTAACCTCTTGACCCCTGTGTGCAGGGAGGCAATGCATAAATACTGCATCTGGAGAGGCCAGGGCCATCAATGACGAATCGACCTGAAAATCTTGAAAAGCATGCCTTCGGGCCGCCTTTTCTCCTTCCTTACCCATACTTGCCCATACATCCGTGTTTATTGCTATAGCTTCTTTTGCTGCATGCCTTGGATCTTT
>CAZVAH010000204.1:0-4177 GCA_964625035.1 uncultured Bacteriovoracaceae bacterium
GGCCATAGATGGTGGACCTCCTGCATTGTTAACGATGATATCCACGCCCCCAAGTCTATCTATAGCATCCATCACAAATGCACGGGCCTGGGTTGGATTACTGACATCAGCCTTTGTTGTCAGAACCTTAATACCCTGAGTTTGCATCTCGCTGGCTGCCTTTAAAAGGTGTGCCTCGTCTCTGGAGCAGATCGCCAATATGGCTCCCTCTGCTCCAAGTGCCTTGGCTGCAGCAAACCCAAGGCCCTGACTCGCACCAGCTACAAGCGCAATCTTGCCTTTTAGACCCAAATCCATATTGCTATTCCCCCCCATTATAAATGGATGTCTGTTCTGTTAGAGATACCAAAGAGTAAAGCCTGCATCAAGACCTTTAAATCCAAAGATCCGTTGGCTAACAACACAAGATCTTTACCTGCCTATGGCGGGTGAAATTCTCCACCCCCACGTCAAGCTCTTTACAGCAAGGCTCTTTATTTTCTTGACTGAATTTTTCTTGGAGAGATATACTGCATTTTAGATGAAAAATAGTAACAGGAGGGCTCTATGAAACGGGATCTCGATATAATGGGATCAAGAATTTATGATCTCGTTATAATAGGAGGAGGCATTACAGGTGCATGTACAGCATGGGATGCCTCTCTCAGGGGGCTTAGTGTGGCGCTAGTAGACAAGGGTGACTTCTCATCAGGAACCAGTTCAGCTACATCCAAATTGATTCACGGAGGCTTGAGGTACTTGAAAACTATGGAGGTAGGCCTTGTAAGAGAGTCACTTCAAGAAAGACGTATTATGGAGATAATCGCTCCGCACCTTGTATACCCCTTGCCATTCGTATTCCCTGTATATGGCAGGGGCCTAAATGGTCTTCGTGCTGTTACATCTGCTATGGTCTTATATGACACCCTTGCTTACGACAAGAAATGGCTAGATGACGATGATAAGAAGATACCAGCTCATAAGAAGCTCTCCCCTAAGGCAACCCTTGAGGCAGAACCAGGTTTAGATCCTAAGGGTATGAAGGGCTCTGTTATCTACCATGACTGCCAGATGTATTCACCTGAGAGGCTTGTTTTGGAGTTTATGCTTTCTGCAGATGAATATGGTGCTGATATAGCCAACTATGCAGAGTTTGAAAAATTCATTATAAAAGGGGACACTGTAGAAGGCATACATGTAAGAGATATCCTTACAGATAAGGAATATGATATAAAGGCTAAAGTCACAATTAATGCCGCGGGGCCATGGGCAGATTATATTTTGGGCTTCCTTCATAACAAACCGCGTTGGGGCCTTGTTCGTTCTAAAGGGATACACATTCTTACCAGGCTTATTACAAAAGACTATGGGTTAACTCTTCAGACACCAGGGGGCAGGCACTTTTTTGCACTTCCATGGAGGGGACACAGCCTCATAGGCACTACAGATGTGGTATACAAGGGGGACCCTGATGACTGCGGGGTTACAGAGCCTGATATAACAGAATTCATAAATGAGATAAACCAGGTATATCCTTCAGCCAAACTCACAAATGATGATGTCTTGTACTCATATGCAGGTTTGCGCCCTATCGTAGAAAAGGATACAAGCGTAGAAATAGATGTCTATGATGCATCAAGAAAGTACGAAATCTATGACCATGAGAAAGACGATAGGATAAAGGGGTTTATAACTGCCATTGGTGGTAAATATACTACATCGAGAAATCTTGCCAAAAAATTGGTGGATTTGGCTTATGAAAAACTGAATAAAGAGATTAAACCATGCCTTACACATACCATTCCTCTTTATGGGGGGGAGATCGGCAGCTATGCAAGTTTTGTGGGCAGGGCAAAAAAGAGAAGATTACCAAAGATAAGTGATGCTACAATAGAGGTGCTATGCCGCAATTACGGATCCAGATACCCTGATGTGTTAGCTATAGCAGGCAAAAACAAGAAACATAAAGAGCTTATATGCGACAGGTATCCTGATATTATGGCCGAGGTGATATATGCTGTACGTACAGAGGGGGCGATGAGGCTTTCCGATGTCCTTTTCAGGCGTACCGGCCTTGGTACACTTGGCAACCCAGGTGATGATATTATAGAAAAGGTGGCAGGTGTAATGGCAGGTGAGCTTAAATGGGACAAAAAGAGAAAGAATATGGAAATGGATCATGCTCTTAGTCGCTTTGCACTGTCAAAGGAATAATAAGCAAAAACAGATTATATCCTCTATGGTTTTTATCTCATGAGAGGAAAAAATGTCCTCCTAATAAACCCGTGGATTTACGATTTCGCAGCCTATGACATGTGGGCCCGCCCCCTTGGTCTGCTGTATATAGGTGGCATCCTCAGAAAAAATGGCTGCAAGCTCCATTTTATAGATTGCCTAAGTACGAGCCATCCGCATATGAAAGGCAAGAAACCAAAGAGAAAACCCGGAGGTGATGGCAAATTTTATAGAGAGATCATACCCAAACCAGGGCCACTTACAGATATACCAAAAAACTATAGCAGGTATGGGATAACGCCTGAGGCGTTTCGCTCTGACCTTTCAAGTGTAGCACGCCATGGTCGGGTTGATGTGGTGCTTATCACATCCATAATGACATACTGGTATCCGGGTGTATTTGATGCCATAAAGATAACAAAGGAGATGCTGCCTGGTGTTCCTGTGGTGCTCGGGGGTATATATGCAACGCTATGCAACACGCATGCAAGAAGATTTTCCGGCGCTGATTACATTATCACCCACGAAGGCGAAGTAGATGTCTTAAGATTGTTAGCTATGCTTTTGAATATCAATCCGGTATTTGTCCCAGAAATGGGCAGCCTCGATTCATATCCATATCCATGCTTTGACCTGCAACCAGATCTAAGATATGTATGCATCCAGGCATCCAGAGGCTGCCCATTTAGGTGCACATATTGTGCATCACACATATTGACAAGATATAGGTGCAGAAGAGATCCTGTAAAGGTGGTGGATGAGATCGAGTTTTGGAACAAAAACTTCCATGTAAAAAATTTCGCATTTTATGATGATGCCCTGCTCTTAGGCCCTGAAGGCTTTACAATAAAGATGCTAAGGGAAATCATAGATAGAGATTTAAACTGCAGATTCTATTGCCCCAATGGGCTTCATGCAAGGGCTATTGATAAAGAGATAGCAAGGCTCATGAAGGGTGCTGGATTTGCTGGCGTTTGTCTTGGTTTCGAGACCTCTGATGCAAAAAGACAGATGGAAACAGGTGCAAAGATCACTACTGGTGAGCTTATCAATTCAATTGATTGTCTCCGCCTGGCAGGTTACAGACCACAAGATATACGGGTTTACATACTCTGCGGCCTGCCATACCAGGATGCAGATGATATAAGAAAGGCCATAGATATCGTGAAGCCATGTGGAGCAAGGCCTGTTATAGCTGAATATTCACCAATACCAAATACAGGGCTCTGGGAAGATGCCCTTAAGGTAAGCCCATATCCTATTGATAAAGAGCCACTATTTCAAAACAATACTCTGCTGCCCTGCCAGTGGGAAGGGCTTACCTATGAGATGTATCAACAATTGAAGGCAGAATCCAGGTTATAAGGGAATAATGTCTTGACTTTATGTATATGACCCTTATGCTTATAAAGGTAAATAATACTTGATGAAAGGGGAGATGGCTAAAATGATACCAGAAGATATCAAAAAACAATTGAGGCTTCCAGGCCTGGGCCAGCTTGGTTATGTTGTAGATGATATAAACAAAACCATTGCCTATTATAGAGATACTTTCGGTATAGGCCCATGGGTGTTATTAAATGAGAGACCCAATCCCTGTGTTGAAAAAGGAAAGGATATAGCCCCATTATTCAAGATAGCCCTCGCATACATGGGCCCAGTCCAGATAGAGCTTATCGAAATAGCAAAGGGGGAGAGCTTTCATCTAAATCATGTCAAAAACTCTACGGGTGGAGTGCACCACCTAGGTTTTATGGTCAATGATCTAGATCAAAGAGTCGATGCCTGCCATAAGATTGGTATAGGGATATTACAGAGAGGCACTATAAAAGATAAAGGTTTTATAATAGATTATGCCTACTTAGATACAACCGATCAGGCAGGTATTATCCTTGAGTTTATCCAATGGCGATTGGGCCCGATACCGTTACCCATAAACAGGGTATTATTCAATATTGTATGC
>CAZVAH010000205.1:0-4104 GCA_964625035.1 uncultured Bacteriovoracaceae bacterium
GGGTAACACCCCCTTAATTCCCCCTCAAGGGGGGAATAAATAATAGGGCAGGGAGAAATTCCCCCTTTGAAGGGGGGTAGGGGGGATGTTAATGAAGGGGGAAAGGGGGATGTTATTGAAGTACATACCTAAATGCGTTGTTTCCTCTCAAAGATATGAGAGCTTATGGCCTGTATCATACTGGCAAAGGGATGTATTGATCCTGTTTTTATACTATGTTCTATCTTTCTTATGTCAGAGAGGAGTTTATCTAACTGGTTTAAGCTCCAGGTTGATTTACGTGATTTGATCTTTTCGATTTGGTAAGGTGCAATTTTTAGACCCATCTCAGTAGTATTCTTGGCCATTAATATCTGATGGTGCATTATGGCCTGATTTTCTATCATGTTTACAACCATAAGTGGCTCCAGGCCAGCATATTCCAGCTCACAAAGCCTTATTAGGGCTACCTTTTTCTTATCAAATAGGGCGTCTAAAAACCTGAATATAGAGGTTTCATGTGACCTTGTGACAAGCTTTTCCACATCTTCCGATGTGATTTCGTCAGACGAACCCACATAAAGACACAATTTTTCTATCTCTGTAGATAGGGACCAGGTATTTGCCCCAGCTATCTCCATCAATAGATAGACAGCACCAGTGTCTATCTTCTTGCCACATGATTCTACCCTGTGAGTTATCCAGGATACTAAGGCATTTCTTTTCAATGGATCGAATCTTATGAGGGTTCCATTAGTTGATAAGGCCTTACTAATATAACCAATACTTTTTTTTGCTTCTTTGTTATTCACCTGTTCTTCTATTGTTAAGATGAGGGTGGTAAATTTTGAAGGGTTGCCAACATATTTGGTTATATGTGTCATATTTAGTTTATGGACATTTCTGAGTACAATCAACCTCTTTGATGCTAAAAATGGTGTTGTGTTACACAGGGCTATTATATCTTCTATAGAAGATGATGATTCCTCTCCATTAAATGATGCGTAGTTTATAGATGCATTTTCATCTATGGATTTCCTTAACATGGCTATCCCTTCTTCCATTAAGAATGACTCGCTACCATAAAAGACATACACAGATTTGATTGTATTTTCTAAGATGTCCTTTGAAATGTTTTCTAGAGGGTAAGGCATGCTATAGTTCTTGAGATATCCTGTGATATTTCTTTACAGGCCTCTTTGAGGGCATCTTCTTCCTGTCCAACCGCCATATATGTGCCCTCTCCTTTAAATGTAGATTTCCATATAACATCTCCATTTTTGTTTACCAGTTCTGCTCGCACTTGGACAATAAGCCGGTATCTGTCCGAGGCTGATTTCGAAGAGCTGGTGATCCCTTGTGTTGTTGCGGATTGAATAATACACCTTATGCTTGGAACATCTTCAGCCATAGACGGAGTTGATAATATCCCCATAGATGCAAGGGCATTTTCTAAGGATGCATCCATTGTCATAGAGGCCCCTATTAAGTTGGTTTCATTCCTGGTAGGCATAAGGCTGGCATGGTTTGCGCCAGTTGTGTTTTCCAGCACAAAGTTGTAGACACAGCCAAGCAAACCACTAAGGCTCAGCAATAATATTAATGATCCTATCCGGGACATATATTACCTTTTTTATGGGACTGTCTTTGATAAATCTTTTTACGTTTTGCTCTCTTAGTGCCAGGGCCTTTGCATCTGATTTCTGTGTATCTTTAGGCATTGGGATCTTTGCTCTCACCTTACCATTTACCTGGACCGCAATAGTTACAGTTGTTTCTTTGGCCCATTTGGGATTATAGCCGGGCCATGGATGCTTCAAGAGCATCTCTTCGTGGCCTGTGGTTTCCCATAATTCGTCTGCAATATGGGGCACAAATGGGGAGAGCATGATGATCAAAGATTCTATAGCCTCTTTTAATACAGGTGTCTCTTCTGGCTGGTCTATATTGTCTTTTATCTTATATATCTCATTGACCAATTCCATCATAGCAGCAATAGCAGTATTGAATCTGAATCGGGCTTCTATGTCTTCTGTGACCTTTTTTATGGTTTGGTGGGTCTTTCTTTTAAGGCCCTCAAGCGGCTTAGGGGGTTCGCCAACAGGTGGCAGGGCAGATATTATCTTATCCTTTGTATCGGCTACAAGGCGCCATAACCGCTTTAAGAATCTATATGCCCCTTCGATTCCTTTATCACTCCAATCCATGTCTTTTTCAGGTGGGGCAGCAAACAGACAAAATAGCCTCGTTGCATCAGCGCCATATGTATTTATAAGCGCTTCCGGGTCTACTATATTACCCTTGGACTTACTCATCTTTGCCCCATCCTTGATTACCATGCCTTGAGTAAGGAGCCTTTCAAATGGTTCACCAGAGTTTATATATCCAAGGTCTCTAAGTACCTTTGTAAAGAAGCGTGCGTAAAGCAGATGTAATATGGCGTGTTCTATCCCGCCTATGTATTGGTCAACAGGCATCCAATAGGCCACTTCATCCGGGTCAAAGGGCTTGTCAGTGCATTTTGGGCTGCAATAGCGGATAAAATACCAGGATGATTCTACAAATGTATCCATAGTATCAGTTTCCCTTTTTGCAGGCCCCCCGCACTTGGGACATGTAGTATTCACAAAAGAGGTGGCCTCTTCTAGAGGAGCTCTGCCTTTACCTGTTATCTCTACATCCCTGGGCAGCATTATTGGCAAATCTTCTTCTTTTACAGGCACTATCCCGCATTCGTTGCAAAAGACCATGGGTATAGGTGCTCCCCAATAACGTTGTCTGGATATACCCCAGTCTCTAAGCCTAAAATTTACTGTTGAAGAACCCTTTTTAATCTTTTCAAGGTGTGAGGTGATCTTGCGAATTGCATCTGTATTTTTTATACCATTGAATTCTACTGAGTTTACAAGCCTGCCTTGGCCTTCGTATGCGCTATCCATGGTCTTTTGGTCTATGTTTTCATCTTCAGGCTGTATAACCACGATTATGGGCAAGCCATATTTTTTTGCAAACTCGAAATCTCTCTGGTCATGAGCAGGTACTGCCATGACTGCACCGGTTCCATAATCATAGAGTACAAAGTTTGCTACATATATGGGCATACGAGAGCCTGTTACGGGATTTATACAGTAGTGGCCTGTAAACACACCTGACTTCTCATAGGCCTCTGAAGTACGGGTGATCTTATCTTCCCTCAATGTCTTGCCTACAAACTCCATCACCTCTTTTTCGTGTGGAGACCCTTTTGACAGGATCTTTACAAGGGGATGTTCAGGCGCGAGGCTCATGAATGTGGCACCAAACAGGGTATCCGGCCTTGTAGTGAAGACCTCTATCTCTTCTGATAGTCCTTCTATCTGAAATCTTATAAGGGTCCCGGTGCTCCTCCCAATCCAGTTACGTTGCATAGTCAGCACCCTTTCCGGCCACCCTTTGGAGAGTTTTTCAATGTCATCCAGCAATTCCTGAGCATATTTTGTAATCCTGAAAAACCATTGATCAGCTTCCTTTAAGAAGACCTGAGACCCGCAACGCCAGCATACTCCGCCTTCCACCTGTTCGTTTGCAAGCACTGTCTTGCATGTATCACACCAGTTTACAAAGTGGCGATCTCTGTAGACGAGGCCCTTTTCATACATCTTTATGAAGAATAGTTGTTCCCAACGGTAATATTCAGGATCGCATGTGGCATACTCTCTGTCCCAGTCATAGCTGAATCCCATATTTTTCAGTTGCTTTCTCATGTAATTGACATTCTCATATGTCCATTTATCCGGCCTGGCCCCCTGCTCTATGGCAGCATTTTCTGCAGGCATTCCAAAGGCATCCCAGCCCATTGGGTGCAACACATTAAATCCCCTCATCGCCTTATATCTTGCTACTACATCCCCTATGGTATAGTTACGGACATGGCCCATATGTATACGTCCTGACGGGTAGGGGAACATTTCAAGGAGATAATACTTGGGTTTTTCAGTGTCTGCTTTTACCTTAAAGATGTTGTTATCTTCCCATTTGCTTTGCCATCTCGGTTCGATCTCCTTGGGTTTGTATTCCGATGCCATCTCTGCCTCCTGAAAATGTTGCATCTCCATTTAGCATATTATGTAGTATATAGTCTAGGGG
>CAZVAH010000206.1:0-3264 GCA_964625035.1 uncultured Bacteriovoracaceae bacterium
GGACATAGAGATGTTCATCTTTAGAGGCTTCTGGATGGTCACATGGTTTAAACAGGAATTTGGATACAGGGAGGCATTAGAGGCTCAAAAGAGGGGGATTGCCCCTGAAGCGATATTTGATGAGGTGATAAAAGAAATCCCTCCAGGCTCCATGGGGTTGATGCTCCAGCCATACTGGTCACCTATGATTTATGATAAATATGCCAAGGGCTCGGTCATAGGCTTTGGTGATGTCCATACCAGGGCACATATCTACAGGGCTATATTAGAAGGAATAGGGTATGAACTGCGTCGTCTTTTAGAGGTCGTTCATAATAAGACGGGAATAACCTTAGACGAGATACGGGTAGGGGGAGGGGGCTCTAAGAGTGATATGGCGGTTCAGATAGCAGCTGATATCTTCAACATGCCCACCTCGAGGATGGCCACATCAGAGATATGCGCTCTTGGTGCAGCCATAGATGCAGCCGTAGGTACAGGTATGTTCGATTCTTTCGAGCAAGCTGTGGCGTCCATGGTGAAGAGGGGTAAAACCTTTGAGCCTGTTCCATCCAGCCACAGGATATATAATGACCTATATAATGGGGTGTATAAGCGGACCTTTAAGGTCATGGAGCCTCTGAACAAGAAGATAGCCCATATCATAGGATATCCTCCCGAAGATTAAAGAATATGTTTGGGAGTTCAGCGATCTACAGACCTTTTTGCGCCATATATTGAGCCAGATCTGCCACACGGCAGGAGTAGCCCCACTCGTTGTCGTACCAGGCCACAATCTTGGCCATGTTGCCCTGGAGGACCTGGGTGAACTCTATGTCCACAATAGAGGAGTGTGGGTCGCCTTTAAAATCCATTGAGACCAGTGGCTCCTCCACACAGGCCATGATGTCCTTGAATGTAGTGCGGGCTGCCTTTTTTAAGACAGTTCGTAGTTCTTCAGTTGTGGTTTTTTTACCTAGCTGGGCCACAAGATCCACCACAGATACAGTAGGTGTAGGCACCCTGAATGAATAGCCGTCGAGGCGGCCAGCAAGTTCCGGGATGACCAGGGCTAGTGCTTTAGCTGCACCCGTGGTGGTGGGAATGATATTCATAGCCGCAGCCCTGGCCCGACGAAGATCCTTATGGGGCAGGTCTAAAATTCTCTGATCGGTTGTATAGGAATGTACAGTTGTCATCATGCCTTTTTCTATGCCAAAAGCTCTGTGAAGTGCCAACACTGGTGGGGCAAGGCAATTGGTAGTGCAGGAGGCGTTAGATACAATATGATGTATTTGGGGTTTATATGCCTTGTGGTTGACCCCCATGACAACCGTGAGGTCCTCATCCTTTGCTGGTGCGGTAATGATAACCTTCTTGGCCCCTGCCTCTATGTGGGCTATTACTGTAGGGCCAGTCCTGAACAGACCTGTACTCTCAATTACTATATCTACCTCTTCCTCATCCCAAGGGATGGAAGCTGGATCTCTTAAGGCAAAGTTCTTTATGAAGTGATCATTGATAAGGAAGCCATCTTTCTTGACCTGTATATCTCCAGGAAAACGGCCGTAGTTGGTATCGTACTTGAAAAGGTGAGCGCTGGTCTCTACGTCGGACAGGTCGTTGATGGCTATCACGTTTAGTGATTGGGAGTGCCTTTCAAGGATAGCCTTCAGCACTTGACGTCCTATACGACCAAACCCGTTTATGCCGATGCGAATCATAGTCCCTCCTTTAGTTATCATCTATGCGATATTTATGAGCTAACAACAGGTCGTAGTTGGTCTGCAATGCCTGGTGGAGGCGGGCATTATCAAGGGCTATTGCGCTTAAGTTGGCTACAGCCTCTAAGAACTGGATTTCTTGGTCGCTGAATTCGCGAATCCTGGAGGTGTAGACCCGTGATACACCGATAACCTTCTTGCCCACCTTGAGGGGAACAACGAATACTGATTTTATCCCCTCATCTTTGGCCTTGGCCTTGTACTGAAAGTCTTTGTCTTTCTGGGCATCCTTTATCCAGATTGTCTCTCCCTTAAGGGCCTTTTGATCTATGCCGCTCTCTTTTACCAAAACCGGGCCCTTTTTTATGTAGTCTTTAGATAGCCCGCAGATTGCCCCCATAAGGAGTTTTTTCTTTCGTGAGTCCAAAAGACGGATGGAGCACCCTTTAACCTTCATTGCCTTGACAACACTTCGGACAATCTCTTCTAAAATTTCTGAAGGCTGTAAAGATGCATTGATAACCCTGGTTACAGTGTATAGAGCCATAAAATAATCCCTTTCTTTTCCTCTCATAGGCTTACTCCTTTGTACCAGTTATGTTTTCCCTCCATTGGAGATTACAAACCGATAGAGTCTCAGAACTTCACATATCTCTTGGGAATAGGGCAACAAAGCAACTATCAACTATATAGGGGAATCAATAACTACTTCTTAAGAAAAGTCAAAGAAAAAATATCAGTAGGTGGTCTTTTGACAGCCTATTCACTATTATGGATTTAACTAACCAAACCAATAAAACCAAGTAGTGGTAGTAGCCATTTTCAGATAAATCAAACCATCCCTTCAAAGTGTTGGGTAGCTTGGTGGTTTTACACACAATGTAGAGTAGAAGTCTCTAAAGAAAAAATCATGAAGAGCCGAGAAGAGATATAAGTATATCACAGCAAAAGGTGAAGTTTGTGAAAGAGCAAAGAAAGCATGTAAGGAGTCCAGTAAAGATAGAGGCCCGTTATCAGGATCTATCCAATACTATTATAAAATGTAAGGTAAAGAATCTAAGCAAGGGGGGGGTGTTTATAGAGACAGAACACCCTCTGGATAAGGATTGCATCTTAACTATGAGCTTTGATGCAGTGGGTTTGGGGAAGATTATTGATATTCAGGGAAAGGTAGTGAGAGTGATTCCTGAAGAGGGCATGGCCATCCAGTTTACAGACCAGGAAAACAAAGATATACAAACCTTGATAGAAGGGATTAAGAGACTGAATAGGGGACCAATGATAAGTCTAAGCCGTATAGTCACGAAACCCTAGTCTCATATGTAATGACCTAAAGACAACCTTGGGGGGTATACTTGTTTTTTTAAGTATATTACTAGCTCCATTCTTTAGGTTTGATCTCTGCACATAACATCCCAAGTAAAATCATTCCAGCCCCTATTAATGCGATAGTGCCCATGGTTTCTCCTATATACCAGTAGGCAAATAATGCACAAAATACAGGCTCTGTGGTAAAAATTATGGCTGTGTATCTGAATGCCGCGTTTGGCTGTTAATTTAC
>CAZVAH010000206.1:3274-4076 GCA_964625035.1 uncultured Bacteriovoracaceae bacterium
TGCAAATACTGTTGCAAAAAGCGCTGTAAATATCGCAGCGCCCCAGACCCATGTTGATATTACAAAGGATATATCTTCCCATATCGGCCATGATAACCAGCTTAATAGTGCTACTGTCGTTATCTGGATTCCTGCTAAAAGGTCTGGGTTCATCTTTGGGGCATATATCCCGGTAAATAATAGATGAAAGGCTATAGCAAAGGAACATCCTAGTGTCCACATCTCTCCAAGGTTTGGCTGTATTGGCTTACCTTTTGTGACTAATAAAAATAGCCCTACACATGCAAAGATAACACCTAAAATGGCCCATCCAGATGGTTTTTTGTATAATATAAGTATAGAAAGGATTGGGACCCACGCCACATTTAATCCTGTGATAAACCCTACGTTAGATACTGATGTGTAAAAAAGCCCCATTGTTTGGAGTGCATAAGATGCAAACAGGAATATTCCTAAGATGACCCCAGAGGCCAGGGTTTTTATATCGAGATCCTTCAACTTGGGGAAGATAAATACTGTTATGGCAACAGATGCAATGGTAAACCTGAGGGCAAGGAATCCAAATACGCCGATATCATCAAGGGCAATCTTGACCATGGTAAAGGTAGCCCCCCAGATAAGGGTTACCAGGATTAGCATTGCATCGTTGATATATCGGTATTTTCCTGGTCTGGATTTCAAATAGATGAACCTTGAAAAAAGGCGTCCCATTTAAATGGGACGCCTTTTACTTTATGCCTTATATAATTTCAGACTATTATTTCATCTTAGCCAGCAGATCCTTTGCCTGGTTGCTATAATA
>CAZVAH010000207.1:0-4027 GCA_964625035.1 uncultured Bacteriovoracaceae bacterium
GTCTGAAGGGTATATTCATCTTTGATCTTGATGCGGCCTCAACAGTCCCCCTGTAAAAATCAGACGAATCCAGTATTTCATAGATGGCAGCAGCCTTTTTATTGTTGGTCTCTTCTATCTTTTCGATGCCGCCTGCATCTTCTATCCATTTCAATACCTCATGAACAGCGAATATTGCGAGTACTGGCGGGGTATTGAACATGGAATTCTTTCCTACATGGGTTGAATAGTTGAGCATGGTGGGGGTATCTTCTGGAGCCTTATTTGCAAGGTTTTCTCTTATAATCACTACAGTTACCCCGGATGGCCCCATATTCTTCTGTGCACCAGCATAGATAATGCCAAAGTCTGAGACCTTGACCTTCCTGGATAGTATGTCAGAAGACATATCTGCAACAAGAGGGCTTTCCCCTGTATCAGGAAATGTTTGCCACTGGGTTCCATAGATGGTGTTATTTGAGGTGATATGACAATATGCGGCATCCACGCTCAATTTAATCTCTGATGGAGAAGGGATTCTTGTATAGTTCTGGTCCTTTGATGATGCTGCAATGTTTACCTTCCCGATCTTTTTCGCCTCTTTTATCGCATTTGTAGACCAGTTTCCGGTATCCATGTAATCTGCGACCATATCTGGGGCTAAGAGGTTAATAGGCACCATGGCAAACTGGAGGCTGGCACCACCCTGTAGAAATAAAATCTTATAGTTGTCAGGTATATCCATGATTCGTTTCAAGCGTTCAGCTGTATCATTTATAAGACCATCGAATTCCTTTGACCTGTGGCTTATCTCCATTATGGATATACTTGTTCCTGCAAAATTCAATACAGCCTTACTGGTACTTTCAAGTACAGTCTCTGGTAGGACTGCAGGTCCCGGATTAAAGATATACACATCCCTTTTCATCCTGGTTTTTTTTACCATCCTTAGTTAGGTTTGATATTTTTGAATGTTTTTTATCCCATATATGAGTACGAAGTAAAGGCGATTTTTATACATCACCAGCTTTTCTTATTAAAGATGATTCCCTAAGTTTTAAGCATAGTATAATGCTCAGTATCATGAGCACTATTAGCACAATCATGGATGAGGTCATGGCCCCTGTCTTAGGCGACTTGAATATATCCATCCCAAAGATAAAGACAATCCCCGAGATTTGTCCCATGACCCAGAGTAGGCTATTAGATGTGCCCTCAGGTGCTGGATAGGCCACCTCTGCACCATATTGGAATGCTATAGGGCCGGAGCTTAGCAAAAAGAATCCAAAGATAAATCCCGAGAGGAGCAAAAGCCAGTAGCTTGTAGCAAAGGTTATTCCAATAAGCCCCGGGATTAGACCGACTATGGCCAGGAGTATAAAGGGTCTTCTTTTGCAATATTTGTCAGAGAGCGGGGGAATAATTGAGGCACCCATAATTCCTCCTATTAGCATAAGGCCTCCCAGCATCCCTGCTTGTGTTATAGAAAACCCCCTTGGCCTTATGATGTTTTCTATCCAGGTGGAGACCCCATTGAACATACCCAGACCTATGAAGAATATAACCATAAGCAGAATAAAGTCCTTTTGCCTGAATAAATGCTTAAGGCCGTCAAACATTAATGCCCTTTCTTCGAGGCCTGCCGGACATGGTGGAGTTAGGGGGGTTTCTTTTGCAAATGCAATAAAGATAATTGCTGATGCTACAGATACTATTCCGTAGATCATGAGCATGCTTTCTATACTATATTTGATAGTGAGGTATGGCGTGAGTGTCATGGCTATAAGGATGCCAAGATAAATAGCCAGAGAGCCAAGTCCTGTTGCTGTAGCCCTCTCATTTATCGGGAACCACCTTGCAGCCACTTTGGTTATAGAACCGAGCACAAATGGCTGACCTATGGCTATCCCTATTTGTGAAATAAGGACCATATTATAATTTGATGCAAATATTCCTCGCGTTAGGGCGAAGATCCCTGTAAGCACAGCACCTATACCTACAGCAATATGGAAACCATATGTATCTATTACCCACGCGCTTGGCATTGCCATAACTACATATACGATCATGAAGCTCATGGATAAAAGACCAATCTGTAGGTCTGTGACACCATAAAATTCGGCAGCATGACCCGTAATAGGGGCAAAGGTAATCCAGAGCAATTGTGTCATACCAACAATAAACATGAATACAAGAAGGACTGCCCATCGGTAACCATAAACCTTAAAGCTTGATTCTTCCATGTATAAACCCCCAAAAGAGATTAGTTATGAAACTTGTATCTTTTTAAATGTTCTTGCGTTTTCCTTCCTTTGAGTCTTGATCATTTATACTCTGCCTTGATCAATGAGGATTCCTTTAACATAGTACACAGTATTATGTTTACAATCATAAGTCCTGCCAGCACCACCAAAGATGGGGTCATAGAACCTGACACGGCCCTAAACGTATCCATACCAAAGATAAAGATTATCCCTGAGATCTGCCCGGAAAGCACAAGAAGGCCTTGAGATGTAGCCTCTGGAGCCGGGTAACTTACCTCTGCACTGTATTGATAACCTATAGGCCCTGCACTCATAAAGAAGAAACCTAAAACAAACCCTGATACTAACAGTAGAGGATAACTTGTTACAAAGGACAAACCAATAAGTCCCGGGGTTGCACAGATCATGGCAAACAGCAAAAACGGCTTTCTCCTGCGATATTTGTCTGATAGAGGTGGTAAGATGGATGCACCAGCAATACCACCAATCATCATAATAGCACCTACCATCCCTGCCTGTGTGGCATTAAATCCCCTTGGGCTTAATATCTGCTCGATCCATGTGCTTACGGCATTAAACATACCTAATCCTATGAAGAACAGAAGTATAGCGATTATCATGTTTCTCTGTTTAAAGATGTGTTTGAGGCCTTCTAAGACCGAGGTTCGTTCATCTTGCTCAGCAGGGCAGGGTGGGGTTAGGGGGCGTTCCTTCACAAACACGAAAAAGACGATTGCGCTTATAATTGAGATGACCCCAAATATATTGAGCATACCTGGTATGGTATATTTGATGGCAAGGAAAGGTGTTGCTGCCATTGCAACAATAATACCTAGGTATTGGAATAAGACTGCAATCCCTGCTGCAGTCGCCCTTTCTTTTAGAGGAAACCACCTGGCTGCCATTACGGTTACAGAATTGAGAATGAATGGCTGTGCTACGGCAATCATAAATGTGGAGGCAAAGACAATCGTGTAGCTATCACCAAATAATCCCCTGGTAAACCCAAATACACCAGTCAAGATGGCCCCTAATCCTACCCCCTTACGTATACCATAGGTATCAATCATCCATGAAGCAGGTATAGACAAAAAGAGGTATACGATCATAAAGATCATGGAAAGGAGACCAATTTGCAATGGGGTCACATGATAAAAGTCAGCTGCCTGACCAGTGATAGGTGCAAAGGTAATCCAAAGCATTTGCATTACACCTTGAAGCATTGAGTAGAATAAAAGCGCTATCCACCTGTAACCATAGACCTTAAAGGTTGTTTCTTCCATCATTTTAATAGACCTCCTCTAATAAATCATTTAGATTAGTTATCTATATAAACCATGTTACATTGATAAGTCCAGGATATATATATCTAATCTAATAAATTCTCATATCCTAGCGGTTACAACTAAGCATGAAAATGGGTGTTAGATTCAAAATACAAGATCTTATTCACCACAGAGATCGCTGAGAACAAAAGAGTTTACCTTTTTTATCCAATCGAAAAAATATCGATTGGATAAAAAGATTGATTCCTAAAGAGGGTTCATGATTCCTGTTTACCAGCGTTTACTGGCAAACAAAAAAATATTTTCTTTTGCGAGCTCTGCGGCCGATGAAAATATATTTAGCCCTGAGTGGTCTTTTAGTTCTGCGCTTATACTTGTCAGTAGTTCGTTGCTTATTTGTCCGTTGTAAAACCTCCAGATAGGATGATCACCTTCCAATATGCCACAAACTACTGACCACTGACAACTATTTTCATACAGATTCTCTCACAGGACTTG
>CAZVAH010000208.1:0-4026 GCA_964625035.1 uncultured Bacteriovoracaceae bacterium
AGCCGTGAGTCACGATACAGCCGCTCCACAGGATATTCTTCACAATACCCATAGCCGCCATGAATCTGAACAGCATCATACACGATTCTATCGCAGACCTTGGTGGCAAAATTCTTGGCCATGCAGACCTCTTTGAAGGAAGGCTTACCCGCGCCAATCATGGCAGCCACACGATAATTAAACTGCTTCGAAGCCTCAAGCAAGGTTGCCATCTCAGCCAGCTTGTGGCGGGTTACCTGAAATCCAGTAAGAGGTTTGCCAAAGGCATAGCGCTGCCTGGCATATTTGATTGACTCTTCCAAGGCGTATTCAGCTACGCCATGGGCCTCAACTGCCAGCAAGAGGCGCTCGTTCTCAAAGTTTACCATAATGTAGGAAAACCCTTTATTCTCTTCACCGAGTAAATTTTCAACAGGCACTTCACAATCCTCAAAAAACAATTCTGCTGTATCTGAACCTCTCCAACCCATTTTATCGATCTTTCTGGAAACACCAAATCCAGGGGTGCCTTTTTCAATAATCAGCAAACTGATGCCGGCATGACCAGGGCCACCGGTACGGACTGCACAGGTCACATAATCAGCGCGGGAGCCGCTTGTGATAAAAGTCTTGGATCCGTTAACCACATACTTATTGTCTCTGCGCTCTGCCCTGGTGCGCAGATTGGCCACATCAGAGCCACCGCTAGGCTCGGTAACCCCCAAGACAGCAATTTTATCTCCGGCGAGTACTGGCGGTAAATATTTCTGTTTCTGTTCATCTGCACCAACTGCAATGATAGGAGGAATAGCTATAACGTGACTGCCCAAACTGGAAGCAACCCCAACAGATCCACATCGCATTATCTCTTCAGTATAGGCCACACTATGGAAAATATCTGCTTGAGTACCTCCATATTCTTCAGGAAATCCTAAACCTATGAATCCCGCATCACCAGCTTTTTTGTATAACTCTCTTGGGAATATCCCTTCTTTTTCCCATTGGTCTACATATGGACTAATCTCGCGTGCTATAAATTTTTTTACACTATCTCTCAACATATTGTGTGATTCGTTAAAATACTCATCGTACATCTTGGTCTCCTTTTATCTTATCCCATTATGAAACAATGAAAAGATCATCCTTTAGGGCCAATGGGATATAGGCATCTTCATAAAATCCTTTCCTTTGCCTTTCTTGAAATAGCTTTTCATCTTGGCTTTCTGTTCCACCCATAATAATCCTTTTGCCATCAAAGGATATATTATTGGGATCAAAACTAATCAGGCCAATATCATCCTTATGGCCATGACCTGAGTCATGCTTTTCTAAAAGGGCATCGGGGATTTCTTCAACATTATATCTATTAAAAAGGCTTAAGATAAATTTCTTCCTATCGAGATCCTCTGGCAGCCTGAGGTCAGAAAACCCGTCTGTAGTAAGTAAAAATCGCGTTTCATCACTGATTTCCACATAATCTACCTGAAAAAACCGGGCCACTCTTCCCACCATCCAAAAGTTGTTCTCTGTAAGTTGATCCGCTTCTCCAGTGGCCAGATCACATCGGATAAGAAGACTGTCACCTGTATGGAATACAATCCCTTCCATCCCATGATCTGTCTTTGCTATAAAAAGGCCTGTGAATGTACAGCTTTCATTAGATGGAATCGATTTAAGCAATTCTTGAGATTTACCCGCCAGGTTATCCTTGAATCTATTCATCTCTTTTTTTGTATAGATATGTCCTGAAGAACCAGAAATGATATCTCTCAACATTTGGTCAAGCCTTAACATAAATCTACGCGAGGCCACTGAATTCCTTTCAGGGCTATCTGCTATGGCAAGAAGACCGCTTAAAAAATCTAAGAATATGCAATCTCCCAAACCCATAGAATAAGAGGGCTTGCCAAGTCCTGCTCTCAGCCTTGCCCCTAACACATGAGGGTATTTGATAGACCTTGTCTTCCTGTTCAGTAAGATCATATTCTCATCTCTTACCACCTTGATATCAAGATTGCGGTTTTCTCCCAACAAGCGCCCTTGTGGTGTAGACAACAGCATCCTCCCCTCGCTGATTCTTTATTGAATTCTTGGATACAATGATGCCTCTTTTTTCGTCTTTTATATCTAAAGCCACTACTTCCACTTCACAGTGTATGGTATCCCCGATCTTCACAGGCCCGACAAACCTGACAGAATCCATCCCATAAAAGGCAATAAATGATTTAGGAAGAGCCACATACATGCCCAGCCTGAAGATAAGGGCGCTACCTATGCACAGAGTAAGCATGCCATGGGCAATCCGCTCGCCAAAAGGGGTTTCCTTGGCATACTCCACATTAGTATGTAATGGATGCCAATCGCCAGTAAGGGCTGCAAACATAACAATATCCGTCTCTGTAATGGTCCTGGCAGGTGATATGATCTTCTCACCCACAGAATAATCTTCGAGGTATATCTTTTCCATCTTATTCTCCCCTTATATGGTAATGTCTCTTCTAGAGGCTCTCCTCTGCTATACCTATTGCAGTCATGTCTTCCAGTTTAATAATCCTTGCCCTCCCAAACACATTGGGAAGGAAGTTTCTCACATAGTATCTTGCAGTTTCTATCTTTCCTCTATAGAAAGGGCTATCAAAATGATCAGGCCCTAACTCGTCCAATCTTTTTAAGGAAATCAAAGCCTGTTCCAGCAAAAGATAAGAGATTGCCACCTCAGCACAACAATCCAAGAATCTGGTGGATGTCAACGGGACAAGATCAATCTTACCTTCTTTAAAATATCTACCATAACTGATGCTAATCTCTACAATAGCTTGAACTGCTTCCTCAACCAATTTCATCTCGCCAGCTAAAGTACTCACAAAACTGCTGTCCTGAATAAATTTCAGAATCTCATCAATCCAATCCATAAAGACCTTGCCACCTTCCATCCTGAGTTTCCTCCCTATGAGGTCAACTGACTGGATATAATTTGTTCCGTCCCAGATAGACAGGATCTTGCAATCGCGGGTATACTGCTCAATGGGGTATTCTTTGGTGAACCCATAGCCCCCCAGAATTTGAATCCCTTCTTTGCCCATTTCAAATATCCTGTCAGAACAATATGCCTTTACCAGGGGTGTGAACAAGTCCACCCTGTTACTGGACCATTTTTGTTCCTCTTCATCTGGGCTCGCTTTTGCAATATCCTCTAGCATATATGTTTTATAAACAAGGGCCCTCATCCCTTCTGTGAGTGCCTTGAGATTCATCAACATCCGACGAATATCTGCATGCTCAATAATACGAACCCTATCGTGTCCTTTCTTACCAAAGGGAGTGCCCTGAATCCTATTCTTTGCATACTCTAATGCATTAGCATATATGTTGGCACCGAAACCTACTGATTCCAATCCTACTGCCATTCTTGCCATATTGACCATTTGAAACATGTATGCCAGACCCATACCTGGCTCTCCTACAAGTCTAGCTCGACAGTTACCATTCTCACCAAAATTCATCATGCAGGTAGCAGATCCATTCATTCCCATTTTATGCTCAAGGGCTATGCAGGTAACATCATTAGGTTCCCCCAAAGAACCATCATCGTTAACCCGGATCTTTGGGACTATAAAAAGAGAGACACCCTTTGCACCTGGAGGAGCCCCTTCAATCCTCGCTATTACCAGATGAATGATATTTTCTGTGAGGTCATGCTCTCCAGATGTTATAAATGTCTTGGTGCCCTGAATCTTATAATACTCCCCATCAGGAGTGGCCTTTACAGTCACCATGTGAGCATCAGAGCCCACTGATGGCTCGGTTAAACACATGGTCCCACACCATGTGCCGTCATACATCTTCTCCAGAAATAAATCCTTTTGCTCTCTGGATCCAAAACGCTCTATCATATACCCATTCCCAGGGCCCATCCCTGAAAAGCAACAAAACGCAAAATTGGCACTCATAAAAAATTCTTGAGTTGCCTCAGAGATAACTGAAGGAATACCCTGCCCACCATACTCATGGTTCATAGCAAGACCAAACCAGCCTCCTTCTTTAAAT
>CAZVAH010000209.1:0-1828 GCA_964625035.1 uncultured Bacteriovoracaceae bacterium
TCTTTATCCTTGCAACTACCCTTGGTAGCAGTAGATTCTTTGCCCCCATCATCTTTAGTATAGCAGGTCTTGCAAACTGATAGAATGAGACCATAGCTGACACAGGGTTCCCAGGCAATCCAATTGTAGGTGTGGCTCCGATATCACCAAAAGCAAGGGGCTTCCCAGGTTTCATCTCAACCTGCCAGAATTCTATGTGATTTTTTTTAGATGACATGACCTCCTTTACAATATCATAATCACCTACAGAGACCCCCCCTGATGTGAGTATTAGGTCTGCCCTTGAAGCTGCCAGAAGAAACCCTTGCATTTCCTTTTTATTGTCTTTTGAGATACCCAGGTATAGGGGTATAGCCCCGCAAATTCTTACCAGAGATGGTAGTGTGTAGGAATTGGAAGCGACTATAATACCTGGTGATAATCTTCCATCTATATCTATAAGTTCATCGCCAGTAGCTAAGATCGCAACCATTGGCCTTTGATAACAGTACACACTTAATCTTTGCAGTGAGGCCAATATTCCTACTTGGGCTGGACCGATGTAATCCCCTTTCGAGAGTATTACATCTCCTTCCTTGATATCTTCTCCCCTGTAACGGACATTCTCATCTTTTTGTGGGGGTTTTAAGACAATAACCTCACCTGGGGACTCAATGGTGTCCTCTCTTTTCACTACGGCATCTGAACCAGGAGGCATAGGAGCCCCTGTCATGATCCGTACAGCTTCGCCACTTTTAACAGGGCTTTTTGGAGACAGCCCTGCAGGCAGGTCATAGATAATCTTAAGTCTTGTCTTGGGGGATATTATATCTTCATGGTGCAAGGCATAGCCATCCATAGCTGAATTGTCCCATAGAGGTAGATTTCTATCTGAGACAATATCCTCTGCCAAATATCTCCCAAGTGTCCTATCGATGACCACCTTTTCTTTCGGTAGGGTGCTTATCTGTGAAAGTATACTCTCTCTTGCCTCTTCTACTGATATCATAAATGAGTGTCCTTAAAAGATGTGTTATTTTTGACATAAGATATTTCAAGTACCCCTATAAAGTCAAGATTTTATGATGTGTAGTCGATAGAATGCACATGGACAGCATAGATCCCCTTGTAGCCTTTAAGAGAGAATTAAAAAAGGTTCAGATCCTTGGGGGTACCATGAGTATCGTGACTTCATATAAGGAATACACCGAAAAGGTACTCTCATCCAAAAGGGATATCGATACAACTGTTGAGTTTGGGGACTATATAATAATAGGGATGTTTGGTGCCGCCTCTGATGTTGCTTCTGCTACATTTGTATCTGTTCCAAAGGGTATATCTGTGTATCCTGCTGATGGGGAAGACATAGATAGTTTGGTCTCTATTTCTATAGAGAGATTAAGCACGTTGAAAATAGACCCAGAGATTAGGTGGGTCTGGAAGACAATGAAAGACTTCTCTCCATTAGAAGAACAAAAAAGTCTGGAGGCGGGATTTATATCTAAACCCTTTTATCAATTCTATGCATTTCTTATAGCTAACCCTCAAGAGTTGAGGCAATTTTTGTCTAGGATGCATGGTCAGGAGCAGGGGCTTGTAGAGGACTATTTACCATATGGAGTAAGCTCTTGTCGTAAAGACTTTATATCAGGTGAAGATAAGAAGCCCTGTAATTTTATTGAAAAGTGGGGATATCAAGAGAAAATACAAGAAAAGACCACAAAGGGTATAGAAACGCTTAGGCGTTTCAGAAATATAGAGCATCTATTCACCCTTCCTTCTATAGCAAGACAGATTATAGATACAGCAAAAGATCCTCTGCTTTGTGCATCCAAGATGGCTCGGATTA
>CAZVAH010000209.1:1838-3994 GCA_964625035.1 uncultured Bacteriovoracaceae bacterium
ATCCTGTCCTTACATCCAGGATCTTGAAGGTAGTAAACTCAGCCTTTTACGGCTTTCATCGTAAGGTAGATTCAATAGGACATGCAATAGTTATTCTTGGCAATGATGAGGTAACGAATCTGGCCTTTTCCATTGCTGCATATCGCATCATGGAAAATATATCACCCCAAAAGGCTCAGATGCTTTGGGAACATTCCTTAATGGTTGCTCATCTTTGTCAGTGGGTAGGCCTTATTATAGGCTGCGAGGAAGAGGAAAAGGATTTATTATATACTACAGGGCTGCTCCATGATTTAGGCAAGATAGCCTTTTTCCAGCGGGGAGAGGATATAGGGAGCCTAGATAAGGCGTCTTCCTTGGAGGAACTTGCCTTAGAGGAGATGAAAACTGGGCTGTCACATGCTGAGATGGGGGCATATATTGTAGATAGGTGGAATCTACCTAAAGATATTGTAGATGGACTTATGACCCACCATATACCACATAGATCCACGCATATGCCAATATCTATTGCTCTCCATCTGGCAGATCTTATAGCTCATAATGGAGAGATTGATATAGACAGTATAAATAGTGGAGCTGTGAGATATATGAACGAGAAAGGAATAAAACTTATCTCCAATGATATAGTTACTAAGGTATATGAGGACATAAAAGTAAAGGTAAAGATTGTCTTAGAGAATTAAACTATGACTCAGGACATCATAACATTGTTTAAAGAACGCATCTTGTCATTAGAGGCGAGCTATGAACAAAAGATAGCAGAGCTATCCTTGTTAAAAGAATTAGGGGATGCCCTAAAGAGTGCAAACCTGTCCCAGTGGGATGAATTGTTTTCTAAGCAACTCGATATCATTAAAAGACATACAGGTATCCATAGCTTGTCCATCATGCTACTAGATGAGGCAACGCAACTTTTGTATGTAGTTGGAGTATCAAGGATGGAAAATCCTTCCAGGTGCCCTCCTGCAAGCTTTAAGAGAAGTGAGGGTGCAGCAGGAAAGGCCCTTAGCACTTCCAAAACCATATACATACCAGATGTGAGAAAAGATCCTGCATTTTTAGATAAAGGGACAAACCAAGAAGGATCGCTTGCATGTGTCCCTATTATATCAGAAGGGTCTCCAATTGGGGTCTTAAATTTTAGGGACAATATCTCTTACTCTTTTGGCCCTAATGACCTAAGATTTTTTGAACTCATAGCAGATCAACTCTCTATTACAGCATCGCTGGTACGTACATATCAGGATTTGATAAGATTGGAGAAAAAGAGGATAAACTTGAGTAGATATTTCTCCAGGGGGCTTGCAGAGCATCTATTAGCAGATGAGCGTATGACTCGGCTTGGAGGGGAGAAAAAGTTGGTCACTACCATGTTTATTGATATAGCCAATTTTACACCAATAGTGGAAACCAATCCAGTAGAGGGTGTGGTAGGTGTATTAAACTCCTTTTTTGAAGCCGTAGTCCCTATAATATTTAGCCATGGAGGTATGCTGGATAAATTTTTGGGAGACGGCATAATGGCCGTATTTGGCATACCAGATGCGAGTGATAATGATCCTGTGGATGCTATTCAATGCGCTATAGAGGTCCAAAAGACAGTATATCGTATGAAGAATGCATTTGAAGAAAAGTGGCTATTTTCTATAGATGTAGGCATAGGTATAGCTACAGGTATAGCAATAGCAGGTAATATAGGTACAGGAGAACAAATGAATTATACAGTTATAGGTGAGCCTGTGAATTTAGCTGAGCGCCTTGAATCTATAACATCCCAAGGGGAGATAATAGTCTCTGGGGCTACAGCAGATATAGCCCTTAACCAGGGGATTAAAGATGTAGGGTTCGAGTCCATGGGTAATATAAGCATAAAAGGGATCTCAAGAAACATATCCCCTATGAAGGTCATATATATGGGCGAGATACAGGATTAAGGGTTGCAAAGGTATATGGCTAAAGGTTAAAGGCAAAAGATAAAGGAGGTTGGCTTGCCAGTTTAATAAATGAACTGGCATAAGATTTACACCTTAAGTTATGGATGCGGGTGTATTCCATACAAGTTATTTTGGGGGTGCTAAAAAAATAATTAGCAAAGGCAATTTTTATGCTTGACTTTATTAGGAGCTAAAAATTTTTCAATACCAGAAAATAAA
>CAZVAH010000210.1:0-1796 GCA_964625035.1 uncultured Bacteriovoracaceae bacterium
CTTCTTGATTACCTTTACCAAATCTCTCCTGCGTTCTTCTGTGAGAGGAGGGATAGGTATCCTAATGATCTTTCCATCATTAGCTGGTGTAAGCCCTAAATCAGACTTAAGGATTGCCTTTTCTATGGCAGAGGTGGCACTGGTATCCCATGGTTGGATGGTAATCAATCTAGGTTCGGGAGTGGCCAGGGTGGACAGCTGGTTAAGTGGTGTGGGCGACCCATAATAATCTACCATGATACCGTCTAAGATCCCGACAGATGCCCTGCCTGTTCTTATCTTTACCAGAGAGTGTTTCAGAGCATGTATGCTTTTTTCCATATCTTTTTTAAGCTCATCCAATACGTCCTTTATCATGGATAGATCTCCTCCTTACAATAGATCCTATGGCTTCATCTTCAATGGCCCTTCTCAGGTTTTTAGGATCGCTTATATTTACGACTCGAATCTCCAGATTGTTATCACGGCAAAGGCTTATTGCTGTAGCATCCATAAACTTAAGATTTTCGGTCAAGGCTTGATCATAGTCAAGTTCCTTAAAAAATATGGCATCAGAGGATACCTCCGGATCCTTATTGTATATACCATCTACCCGGGTAGCCTTAATAAGAACGTCTGCCCCTATCTCCATGGCCCTTAGCGCAGCAGCTGTATCTGTAGTAAAGAATGGATTGCCGGTGCCCCCGGCAAATATAACCATACGACCTTTTTCCAGATGCTTAACCGCTCGAGACCTTATAAAAGGCTCTACTACCCCGTTTACCTCAATGGCACTCAATACCCTGCAGTGTAGCCCTAAGGCATCTAGGCCACCCTGCAAGGCTAAAGCATTTATGACAGTTGCCAACATCCCCATATAGTCAGCATATACTCGATCTACAAACCTTTGCTTAGATAGCCCTCGAAAGATGTTTCCTCCTCCAATAACAATACCCATCTTGGCACCTATTGCATGGACTTCCTTTACACTTCCTGCAATAGAAGCGAGGATGTCTGGGTCAATACCATACCCTGATTTGCCTGCAAGGGCCTCTCCACTTAATTTGAGAAGGATCCTATTATATTTTAAGGGCACTTTCTATGTCTTTTCTCCTAACTGATATCTTACAAAACGTCTTATTATGCATTTCTCACCTGTCTTTCCAATCAGGTTATTTAGGTATTGCTCTATAGTAATATCTAAATCCTTTACAAAGGGTTGTTCCATAAGGCAATTTTCGATGAAAAACTTATTTAATTTTCCCTCTACTATCTTTTCTATTACCTTTTCAGGTTTTCCTGTTTTGATGGCTTGTTCCCTTAATATTTCCTTTTCTTTTGCCAAAACGTCTGGAGGAACATCTTCTCTTCTTATCCATTCTGGACTGCTTGCAGCAATATGCATGGCTATATCTTTGACAAAGGTTTTAAAGCCTTCTGACTTAGCCACGAAGTCAGTTTCGCAGTTGACCTCTACCAACACAGCAATTTTGCCACCCATATGGACATATGAACCTACCATCCCCTGGGATGTAGCCCTCCCAGCCCGCTTTTGAGAGATGGCCATGCCTCTTTTTCTTAGTAATTCTATGGCCTTTTCAAAATCATTATTGCATTCTTCAAGTGCTTTTTTACAATTCATCATCCCTATACCAGTCTTTTCTCTTAGAGCCTTTACATCTGCTGCTGATATACTCACCTTATACCTCCAGATAATATATTCATATTTACTCTTTATCTTCTGTTATATCTTCTTTCTCATCTGCTATTACGTCTTCTTTCTTTTCAGTTGCATCTTCTTTATCTCCTGTATCTTC
>CAZVAH010000210.1:1896-3983 GCA_964625035.1 uncultured Bacteriovoracaceae bacterium
TTTCTCATCTGCTATTACATCTTCTTTCTTTTCAGTTGCATCTTCTTTATCTCCTGTATCTTCTTTCTCATCTGCTATTACATCTTCTTTCTTTTCAGTTGCATCTTCTTTATCTCCTACATCTTCTTTCTCATCTGCTATATCTTCTTGGGCTGATGTGTCGCTCTCTTTTATGATTACCTCAATATCCTCGTCCAGGTCTTTACCAAGAAAGGCCTCAGCAGCCTCAGGTGTTTCTATGGAAGGGGCTTGCCCTTCTACTAGGGCTTCTTCTTCCTCTTTGGCCAAGGTTTGCAGCTTCTCTTCATAAATGGCATGTCCCTCTAGACATGCATCTGCGATCTTTGATGTAAACAATTTAATGGCACGAATCGCATCATCATTACCTGGTATTACATGGTCTATCGTACTGGGGTCGCAATTTGTATCTACAATAGCGATAATAGGTATACCTAATTTCTTGGCTTCTCTTACTGCGATATATTCCTTAGATGGATCTACAATATACACAGCATCAGGGAGACGCTCCATATCCTTAATTCCAGTTAAGGCCCTGTCCAGTTTGATTTTGGTCCTCTTCATATGGAGTTGTTCCTTTTTGGGATATTTCTCAATAGTGCCATTATCAATAATGGTCTCTAGCCATTTAAGTCGCTCAATGCTTTTCTTTATAGTAGAAAAGTTGGTAAGCATTCCTCCCAACCATCTGTACTCCACATAATAAGCCTGGGCCCTTTGAGCCTCTTCTTCTATGCTATCCTGACCCTGTTTTTTTGTCCCAACCATAAGGATTTTGCCTCCGCTAGCTGTCGTATCCCTGATAAAGTTACATGCTATATCAAAAAGTTTTACAGTCTTTTGGAGGTCTATTATGTGAATACCATTCCTAGCCCCGAAGATATAGGGCTTCATTTTTGGATTCCATCTAGGAGTCTGATGGCCAAAATGAACACCTGCTTCTAAGAGTTGCTTCATAGTAACTCTTGACATTTAATCCCCCTTTCGGTTTTTCCTCCGTTCCTGGTAAGATCGATCCCTAGTCCTCAGGGACACCATGATCTTACACATATAAAGAACGTGTGTTTTGTGGTGAGCCCTTCTATCATACAAGATCTCTGCTTTCAAGAGTTAATACTAATAGATAGGAAAATCTGTATAATCTCGTGTGTATTTTCCCCTATGGGTCTTCAACTCAGGTATTTAGCTATCCGATCAAAGACTGCATTGGGTAATATACGGATGATATAAGAGAAGATAGTAATCTGCCAGGGGATTATAACCTCGGCCTTTTGTTTTTCTATAGCCCTTATGATCTTAGATGCTGCATCAGAGGCTTCTAATATAAAGGGCATCTTGAACTTATTTTTTTCAGTCATATTGGTACGGACAAAGCCTGGATAGATGGTGGTAAAATTAATCCCTCGGCCTTTGAGTTCAACCCTCATAGACTCGAGAAAACGGGCAATGGCAACCTTACTTGCTGAATAGGGGGCAGCCTTAGGGAAGCCCCGAAAGGCAGCGACACTGGAGATGGCCACTATATGGCCCTGGCCATATGATAACATTTCAGGCAGGACAGCCTCGATAGGATACCAGGTACCGTAAAAGTTGAGCTGCATGGTAGCATCCACCTTTTCGGTGTTGAGATTTGCTGCCTTATGTAGCAGGCCAACCCCGGCATTGGCGATTAGGATATCTATATGCCCCCATTTATCGATGAATTGCTGTATTCTTTGTTGTACATCTAGTCTTTTTGTGACATCAGCAGGCAACACAAGGGCATCCCCTGGCAAGTTAGATATCTCTTGGGCAAGTAGGGTAAGTTCCTTTTCCCGTCTTGCCATTAGACCAATTTTACAGCCCCTTTTTGCTAGCTTGAGGGCAAGTTCTCTCCCTATTCCAGATGAAGCCCCGGTGATTAGTATATGCATGCCACTTAGATTCTGGTGTTTCACAGCACAAATAGATAACCCGCTTTTTGCTAATATACAATCTTTTTACAAACCTCCATGTCCTGTCGGACACAACGAAGGATGAAAATGCTTTCGGGATGGGGGTTCTCTCGCTTACCTGTATCGCTCTTTGAT
>CAZVAH010000211.1:0-3939 GCA_964625035.1 uncultured Bacteriovoracaceae bacterium
CCTTCATAGCAGATAATCTCTTCCTCGCATCCTTTGTGATTGACCCTACAGCAGGGATCAAAAGCAGGGCATAGCCTTTTTGTTTTGACCTCCCTACCCTGCCACGAAGCTGATAGAGGTCTGCCATACCAAATCTGTCCGCCCTGTTTATTATCATGGTATTTGCATTAGCGATATCAATACCAGAGCCTATTATAGCAGAACTCACTAATACATTAAGCTTGCGCTCAATAAAGTCTCTCATAACACCCCCCAATTCCTTTCTGGGCATCTGACCGTGAGCCACACCCACCCTTGCACCAGGACAGGCGTTTCTTATATATCCTGCCATTGCATCTATATTGGAGACCCGATTATGAACAAAGAATATCTGACCACCCCTGGCCAATTCTCTGTCTATGGCCTGAGATATAATATCATCATCGAACCTTAAGATTAATGTTTCTACGGATTTACGGTTTAAAGGTGGCGTTTCTATTATCGAAAGATCCCTGACACCAGATATAGCCATATTCAATGTCCTAGGTATAGGGGTGGCAGAAAGCGTTAATATATCTACCTCAGAGCGCATGGCCTTTATACGCTCCTTATGGGCCACCCCAAACCTGTGTTCCTCATCCACAATAAGCAGGCATAGATCATTGAATTTGACCCTGTCAGATAATAGGGAATGGGTACCTATTATTATGTCCACCTTGCCATCATTCAGGTCTTTTAAGATACGCTTGTTTTTGGCAGACGTGGCAAAACTTGTAATTGCTTCAACCCTGATAGGCCATGGATCAAACCGCCCTCTAAATGTAGCCAGATGCTGCGAAGCAAGCAATGTGGTTGGCACAAGCAAGGCCACCTGCCTTCCAGACATAACCGCTATGAAAGAGGCCCTCAGTGCCACCTCTGTCTTACCATAGCCCACATCACCGCAGATGAGCCTGTCCATGATTCTTTCTGATTCCATATCTGCATATACATCCTCCATGGCCTTTATCTGATCCTCAGTCTCTTCATACGGAAATGAAGACTCAAACTCATGAAGATAGGAGGGGTTAACCCCAAAGGAAAACCCATTTGCAGTGGCCCTTTTGGCATATATACAGAGGAGCTCTTTTGCAAGTTTTTCAATAGATGCCTTTGCCTTCTTCTTGGCCCTTGACCATCTGCTGCCGCCCAGCCTGTCTAAAGGGATACTGTCTTCATCCCCAATATAGCGCTGTAATACACCCATGCGATATACAGGTATATAGAGTCTGTCCCCCCCTAAGTATTCTAAGAGGATAAAATCCCCCTTGACCCCTTCTATATCCAACCTTGGAACACCTCTAAATATCCCTATGCCATGATCCCTGTGTACTATAGCCTCTCCAACATTTAGTTGCGAAAATGGATCTGATATGGGGACCCCTTTCACCCTTGGTCTCTTCTGTTTCGGTCCTTCTATGATAAGATTTCCTGCAACCATTGCAACCAGGTCATCAGGTAAGATAAACCCGGAGGAAAGCGTGCCTACAACAATGTACAGACCACCCCTTAGACCATTTCCGCCTAAGGCGGACTTTCCGTCCGTCTCTGACGGAGTGGACATTCCGCCAGAAGCGAACGCATAACTCAGGATATTGCCGTCAGCAGTCTTGGGATTCAATCCTCTCTCATTAAGGATAAAGCTGAGCCTAGCGGCCTGCGTATCAGTGTCTACAACGACAAATACATCTATGCCATCCATAAGAAAGGTGGAGATGGTAGAGATGGCCCTGTCAATCCGGCTCCCATAGTCCCCGTCCGTGCTGGAGGTAATGCTGTGGTATCTGATCCTTACATCATCTCCCGCTAAAGATGTGGAAATATGGCACATAGATCTCTTCAACCCCTGGACAAATTCGCTTCTAGCCACCATGGTCCCTTCAGGGGCGGGAGGGTGCCTGCCAATGCTGATGGCTTTTTCATAAGCCTTATAGGATGTTTCGTAGACCTTATCCCAGAGGGATTGTATTGCTTCCTTATCTGGTGAGACCACAATTGTGTCTTCTGGGAGATAATCGAATATAGAAGATGGCATTTCATAGAAAAATGGCAGGTATGTCTCAAGGCCAGGCACATGGATTCCCTGCTCTATATCATGAATTATGAATTTTATATTTGGATCTTTTAGTCTCTTGAGCCTTGGCCTTGCCTGCCTGATATGGTCTCTATCAAGCAAGACCTCGCTTATGGGAAGGATTTTTATATAGTCAAGCTCATGTTTTGACCTCTGAGTTGATATGTCAAATGTCCTGATCCTTTCGATCACATCTCCAAACATGTCTATCCTTACTGGAGATCTCATGCCAGGAGAATATATATCCATCACAAAACCCCTGATACTGAATTGGCCTATATCGTCTATAAGCGGGGAGCTTGTATAGCCCATGGATACAAGTCTTTTTGCAAGACGTTCCCTATCCAATTCAGCATCTGCTTTTGTCTCTATTATTGAATCCATAAAGTCTTGGACCCCTATGGTAGATGAAGCTATGGCATCTATTGGTGCTACCACCACTAATGGATGCCCTTTTAGGAGTCTGTACAATACAGATATTCGCTGGGAGACAACCTCCCTAGAAGGACTGTCATCTTCATAAGGACGCACATCATAGGGGATAAACTCGCATACGTCCCCTGTATCAATGAAGAGATTGAGGTCATCTACGGTTCTATACATCTCATCTATATCAGAAACGATCCACAGAATAGGACACTTCTTAGAATTGAATATCCCTGCTACCACCATAGCCTTAAGCGAGGAAGGGAGAGTGCCTATAGAGGAGCCGTCCGTTATGTGAGGTAAGATATTATGCAACATAAGGAAATTCTATATTCAAATTATAATTACTGCCCTGGGCCTTAAGATTCTTAATGCCTGCCACTGCTACAATCTCATCTCTTATAAGCACAACAGGCCAGAAGGCCCTCAGGGGGCGGATAATATTATTATCAGATAAGATCTTTACAACCTTTTTACCATGTATTGTATCTCCGGGGAGCCAGGATCTTATTGTGAGAGAATCAATATGAGATGTATCATACTCGATAAACACCGGCTGATTTATCCCGGGCAAATAGTACCTTCCAGGGGCTTCTGCCCTGACATTATAAAAAGGGGCCTTTTCTATCAAATGAAATACAATATCCTCTCTACATGAAACAACCCTGATCTTCCTCTTTATATCATGGGATGCCCTATTTTTGTGGATGACGTCTGCAACCATATCTATCTGCTGGGCATTTATTCCTCTTGGCTCATTCAACATCTTTGAGATCACTTCTATGATCAGCCTTTTTACGATAGCACTCTTTGCGCCTGTAAGCTTTTTCTTATCAAAACACTTTATTATACTCCAGTCCAATTTAACGGCATCCTTAGCCAGGGCAGATGCCATCTCATCAAGTGCGCCCCCTTCAACGGCAGCAATCTTAGAAAACCTTGCCACAGACTGCAGAGCAGAGGGGTTTATCATCTGCATCAAAGGAATAATCTCATGGCGTATAAAATTCCTAGGGATAGTGGTATCTCTGTTGGTAAGATCTTCAACATAATCTATGTGGTTGTCCATGGCAAAGGCCCCAATCTGCTTTCTTGAAATGTCAAGTAAAGGCCTTATGATCCCATCTTCCCTTATATACTGGATTCCAGATATTCCTCTTATACCGCTGCCACGAATGAGCCGGTAGATAACTGTCTCTACCTGATCATCGAGGTTATGCCCTGTTGCTGCAAGCCTAAATTCCCGGGCATGCATACACTCAATAATTGCCTCATATCTCTTTGTCCTTGCCATCTCTTCCAGGTTTGGCTGATCTGCCCTAAGATGGAGTTCCTCTAAAAAGAACTCTACTGACATATCCTTACATGCATTCTGGACAAATATGGCATCCCTCTTTGATAGTTCTCCCCTGATCCCATGG
>CAZVAH010000212.1:0-3925 GCA_964625035.1 uncultured Bacteriovoracaceae bacterium
GTATTATGCTCTAATATAACGGCCTCTACTGTATATCTTGGTTCCTGGGATATAATATTACCCTCTCTTAAGGCTCTCTTTTCGCCGGCGACATTAAATCCGGTCCTTGCCGAGGTCTTTGAGGTGATGATCGTATCTGCTCTTATTTCATGAATATATATCTCGAGCATGTACTCCTCAGTAAGGTTCCACGTATATGCATGTAACTTTGATAACACCTTGTCCGTAATCCCCTCAGGCCCATATATATGTAAGGGATCCTCCCTGTGGAGTATGATTCTCAAGACATGATCAATGCCCATAAAATGGTCCATATGGGCATGACTTATAAATATCGCATTGAGCAAGAGGATCTCCCTGTTTGTAAGCCCGTCATCGGCTCCACCAAAGGCGGCCAGAGACAAAAAGCGGCCACAGTCAAACATAATAGCGCCTCGCTCGTTTAAGATACGAATATGTACAATAGGATCAAATAAATGACCGTTTACCAGTTTTGATATAAAAGAAGGTCTCATCACTATCTCTAAAACACAGATTCTAAACCAACCAGAAACAAAATACCCGCTATTAAATCATTGTCCCATCATCCTGGGACGCAGCAATACCTTCGGTAGTGCTCAGTGTCGGGCCGTATAGCTCCTCCTTTTTGCCTGTTACCGCCTCTTCCATTATGAATATATCCTTGCCAAGTGGCATAAAGCCCTCATCCCTCTCTAAGATGTCTGCAGTGTAGAGCCTTTAAATACATACTATATAAATCGTATAGCTAAAAGATAATATTTATAAATTTCCCGTAAAACCCTTACCTCAATATCCAACAAGTCGTAATCACTAATGAATTCTAAAACCCTGATGGTGTTAGGGGCCTTTTGCTCTGCGCGCAGGCAGATTACTGTATAGCCTCGTGGCATTTTCTCAAAACAGATGGTATCATATATACATGCCAGGGATAACCTTAAGCGAACTAAAAAAACGCATCGAAATAATAGCGAAACGTATGCAAAGGTGCGATTTGTGACCGCGCGAGTGTGGGGTAAACCGATTTAAGGGTGAAAAAGGGGTATGTCTTACAGGAACAGATGCTACTATAAGCAGCTTTGGCCCTCACTTTAGTGAAGAGAGTGTCCTGGTTGGGACAGGTGGATCAGGCACTATATTTTTTACACACTGTAACTTAAGGTGCATCTTCTGTCAGAACTGGGACGTAAGCCATCTTGGCCTTGGAGAAGTAGCAGGACAGGAGAAGCTGGCCAGTTTTATGCTCTCTCTCCAGGATGCTGGATGCGAAAATATCAACCTTGTATCCCCTACCCACGTAATATACCCTGTTCTAAAGGCACTTGATATCGCATGGGCTAAAGGTCTCAGCCTACCTATAGTGTACAATACCGGAGGATATGACAAGCCTGATGTTATAAGGCTCTTAGACGGCATTATTGATATCTATATGCCTGACATGAAGTTCGCTGATTCATCAAAGGCCAAGGCATATTGCAGGGCAGAAGACTACCCATACTGGAATAGGCTATCAGTAGCACAGATGCACTCCCAGGTTGGTGATCTAGAAACAGATGACAAAGGCATAGCCCAAAAAGGGCTGCTTATACGGCATCTTGTTATGCCAGGGTGTCGGGAAGATACCAAAGAGATACTTAAGTTTATCAAAGATACGATATCTGATAACACATATATCAATATCATGGCACAATATAGACCCTTGGGGGGTGCAAAGGCTTACCCTGAAATCAACAGGAGACCCACTCAAGAAGAGATATATAAAGCACACGAAATAGCCTTCAATATAGGGATAGGGAGACTGGATCACTAAAAAACAAATCCTCTCGCAGACCGCACAGGATTTGAACCTGTGTGTTCTATTGTGTGAATGTGTCTCAGCTACCTAAGTAGAAAAACATACATCCACTAACACAAAGAAATATAATAAATGGCATATGAAGATGTGACCCCAACAACCCAACAACCTCGTTTTGTAAACGTGAGATGAAAAGTTTTACTGCTGTAGGCAGGGGTAAGTGTGTTATACTTAGCATGTGATCCGCCCATAGACAGGTATTGACCTAATCAAAGGTGTCCTTTGAAAGGGCGAGAATTGACAAAGATTACATTAGTGAATATGCTGTCCGAACAAAAATGATTCGATATATGGAGATGATTTAAAAATAGGAATGTTGGTATGAGTAAAGTTGGAATTATCGGAGTCGGGCAGAGTGTGTTTTGTAGGAGATACCCCGGTTCTTTGAGGGAGCTAGTCTTTGAAGGTTACAAAGAGGTAATGGAAGGTGAAAGGATCACTAATAGCGATATTGATGCAACGATTGTTTGCTCGGCACCTGAATACGATAAGCAGCGATCCCCAGCAGGTGTTATTGCCGAGTATCTGGGGTTGAATCCTCAACCAACCTTCTATATCGAATCTCTTTGCTCTTCGTCTAGCACAGGGGCTCGCTTAGCCTATTCGCTGGTCAAATCAGGCCTGCATGATGTTGTTATGGTCATTGGCTTTCAGATAATGTCTCAGATCACCTCTGCTGAATCCCAGGAAAGAATGGGCAGAGGTGCCGATATCCAGTGGGAATCACCATTTGGCACTATGATGCCGGCATACTATGCGATGCATGCACGGGCGCATATGGTTAGATACGGGACAACATTGGAAGACCTGGCCCGAATACGGGTGAAGGCCGCTACATACGGCCAACTCAATGAAAAGGCAGTGTACCGCAGACCTGTGACATTAGAGATGTTCAATGATCCGGAAAATTTTATAAGCGGGACTGTTGCAAGCCCACTTCGTGGAGGAGACTGTTGTGCAAACGCAGATGGCAGTTCTTGTGTTATTATAGCCAGCGAAGAAAAGGCAAAGGCATTGTGTGAGAAACCGGTATGGATTTTAGGTCTGGGCGCTGCTTCAGCCCCGGTTAATATGGCTGCTCGTGACCAGCTTGTAGGCCTGACAGCCGGTATAGAAGCAGGCAAACAGGCCTATAAAATGGCTGGCATGACACCAAAACATATTGACGTAGCAGAAGTTCATGACTGCTTTACCATTGCAGAAATAATGGCCTATGAGAACCTTGGCTTTGCCGAACCTGGCAGTGGCAGGGAATTAATACGAGCCAAGGAGACTTACAAAGAGGGCAGTATTCCCGTAAACGTCGACGGCGGCCTTCTCTCGAAGGGCCATCCAATCGGCGCAACGGGCGGTTCGCAAATCAGGACAATCGTCAAGCAGTTACGAGGTGAGGCCAAAGACATACAAGTAAAAGACCCTGCTATTGGTTTGGTTCATAATATAGGTGGCGTTGGCCTGTATGGAAATGTTACAATCCTGGGAAGAGAATAATCATGCCGGAAAAAGAAATAGACAATCGTTTCAGTAAGTTTGGCACTGTTAGTTTCGCTAGTTTAACGCATGTTAATGACTTTATTGACTATCTGGATAAGGGCAAGGTGATGGGGACTAAATGCAAGGATTGCGGGCAATACTTCTTTCCTCCCCGGGCAGATTGTTATGCTTGTCTGACCAGTAATATGGAGTGGTTTGAAGTAACAGGAACGGGGAAGTTGATTTCTTATAGCACTCTCAGATATGCACCAGCCGGCTTTGCAGAAGATTTGCCCTATACCATCGCCTTATTGGACTATAATGATTATAAGGTGTTCGGACGTATAGATTCTTCAATACCCGTTGAAGAGCTATCAGTCGGTATGAAAATGACAACTGTAGCGAGTAAAACGGCCAATGGTCAATTAATATATGTATTTCGGAAGCCATGATAATCATTCCTTCAGGTGCAGACTTTGATGAACTCGCAAAAAGTCAGGATTGGATGGCAAAGTAAAAAGCTTCAAATTCAAGGCGCGCAAATCCTGAGGAATGAGGCGTACTTACAGTACGTCGCAG
>CAZVAH010000213.1:0-3907 GCA_964625035.1 uncultured Bacteriovoracaceae bacterium
AATCATGCGTGATCACACAAAATTTGATTCGATCGTTGCGAGATGGTTAAAATACTTCAGCCTTCAGTCTTCAACCTAAATAGCTGAGTAGTTACGATTAATTAACTGCAAATCCGGGGAGGGAAGCTAATGGGGTTTTGCTGTGGTATTGTAGGGCTTCCAAATGCAGGCAAATCTACATTATTCAATCTCATCGCAGGTGCTAACGCACCGGCAGAGATTTATCCTTTCTGTACTATAGACCCAAATGTAGGGATCGTGGGTGTCCCCGATAAAAACCTTCAGCTGATTGCAGAGATTGTAAAACCAGAAAAGGTCACCCCTACCACACTGGAAATCTTTGATATTGCCGGTTTGGTAAAAAATGCGCACAAGGGAGAAGGCCTGGGCAACCAGTTTTTAGGCCAAATAAGAGGGGTAGATACCATAATTCACATAGTGAGATGCTTTGAAGACCCGGACATCTCCCATGTATATGGGAAAATAGATCCTGTATCAGATATGGAGATAATAATAACCGAGCTCATTATGGCAGACCTTGAATTGCTGGAAAAAAGAAGAGCCTCCATTAAGAAAAGACTGGAAGTGGATAAAAAGGACAGCTCAGACATTGATCTTGATCTTTTGTCCCACCTAATCGATGAACTCTCCAAAGGAAAGGGTATAATAGATACAGATGTGGACATCAGCCCTTCCCAGATGAAGGCTATGGGATTGCTTACAGCAAAACCATACCTTGTTGTGGCCAACATAGATGAAGAGGGTATCACATCAGGTTCTGAATATCTAAAGGCCATCTATGAATGGGGAGCTGAGAAGAACATAACCATAATACCTATATGCACCAAATTCGAATTAGAGGCATCAGAACTGGAGCCCAAAGACCGTCAGGAATTTCTTGAATCAGTGGGCCTCAAGGGTTCAGGTGCCAATGCATTGATAAGGGCATGCTATAAACTCTTGGATCTAATTACATTCTACACACCTGTTGGAAAGGAGCTAAAGGCCTGGACACTAAAGAATGGCGAAACCCTTTATGATGCAGCAGGGCTCATCCACTCGGATATCCAGACGGGATTCATAAAGGCAGATGTGATACCATTTGAAGACTTCATCAAATACAAAGGCATGTCAGGGGCAAAAGAGGCGGGCCGTGTACTCACCGAAGGTAAAGAGTTTATTCTAAGGGATGAAGATGTTGTGGTGATACATTTCAGATAATGCATAAAGCAGGAGAACCTCGCTCATTTATGTAAGGTCTTTTCACAATCACCAAGATTTCATTAACCCTTACCAGAGACCATCTCTTCTATGATTGCCTTCACAGGTTTAATCTCTCTAATTAAAGCACTTACCTGCCCTGCACCTGCTGGAAAGAGATCAAAATCTCCCCTCGTCTCTGCTTATCTAGTTTTTGGCTCGTCGAAGCCCTTGACATCATGATTATTTATATTATATGTATCGTGCAATAGAACAAAGAGGAGAGTATCATGCGTATTGCAGTCTCTAGTGAAAATGATTTGGGATTAGATGCAAGCGTCAGTCAACACTTTGGACGCTGCCCATATTATGTTATTGTAGACGTAGAAGACGATACTATTAAACAAGAAGTCAAGACTATAAAGAATCCCTTCTATGATGCGCATGGCAGCCCGGGGCAGGTGCCCAGCTTTATTAACTCCCAGGGTGCAGATGTCATGATAGCGGGAGGTATGGGTCCACGCGCTATAGAATTCTTTAATCAGTTTGGGATCAAGCCTGTAACAGGTGCTTCAGGGATAGTAAAAGATGTCATTGAAGCATATTTAACTGGTCAGCTCAAAGGCTTTCACGGATGTAACCATTAATTCTCCATCTCTTCAGGACATTCTATAATGTAAAACCCCAATGTTGTGGAGATCTTTATGGGTTAATCTTTTAGTATACCACTGAGCACTTGCAATGTGCGTTATTTTGCCATACACGTGTTGGCTATGGAGCAGTTTGACATCATAATAGTAGGTGGTGGGCATGCTGGTGTAGAGGCGGCATATGCTGCCTCTAAGATGGGCTTTAATGTGGGCCTGTTTACCATCAACTTAGACACTATAGGAAGAATGCCATGTAGCCCATCTATAGGGGGGGTCGGTAAGTCTCATCTGGTAAAAGAAATAGACGCACTCGGCGGGGTTATGGCAGAAGTAGCGGATAGTACTGCCATACAATACAGGATACTGAACACAAAAAAGGGGCCTGCTGTACGTGCTACCCGGACCCAGAATGATAGAAGATTGTATGAAACTACCATCAAATCAAGGATCGAGGCGCATGAAGGTATCCATCTATGCCAATCACGTGTGGATACAATAGAGGTAAAGGACGGTAAGGTTCAAGGGATAATAGACCACACAGGTACTTTCTACAGGGCAAAGGCAATAATTATTACTGCAGGTACCTTCCTTTCAGGGACCATCCACATTGGGGATAAACGTATCCCTGCAGGAAGGGCAGGCGAGGAAGGGGCATATGAACTCTCAATGTCCTTAAAATCACTATCTCTTAAAACCGGCAGGCACAAGACAGGTACACCTCCAAGATTGAATAAAGATACTATAGCCCTGGCTGCACTTAAACGTCAGGACCCGGATGAGGATTATATGCTTCTGGGATTTTCTTCATCAGCCTCTCATCTTCCTCAAGTACCTTGCTATATCACCAAGACATCTCCCCTCACACATACCCTCATAAGAGACAATATTGATTTAAGCCCCCTATATTCAGGTGCTATTACAGGCAAACCTGCTAGATATTGCCCATCTCTAGAAGATAAGGTTATGGGGTTTGGTGACAGAGACGGACACCAGATAATCATAGAGCCAGAAGGCCTGAACACAAAAGAGGTCTATGCATCCGGATTAGGCAATTCCATGCCCATAGAACTTCAATGGGAAATTGTCCGCTCTGTACCAGGCCTGGAAAAGGCGGAGATTATGCGTCCCGCCTATGCCATAGAATACGACTATGTGCACCCTAACCAGCTTGCACCAACCTTACAGACAAAGGCAGTACAAGGATTATATCTTGCAGGCCAGGTAAATGGCACTTCTGGTTATGAAGAGGCAGCAGCACAAGGTATTATGGCAGGTATAAATGCTGCCCTGCACCTAAAAAATGCCAACCCTTTTGTTCTGGACAGATCTCAGGCATACATTGGTGTAATGATAGATGACCTGATCACAAAAGGAACAAGCGAGCCTTATCGCATATTTACATCCAGGGCAGAATATAGGCTTATGTTGAGAGAAACCAATGCCATCTTTAGACTATCTGAATATGCATCCACCTTTGGGTTAATCTCAAAAGAAAGATACAATAGAATAAAAGAGATACAAAATCAGATAGAGAGTACAAAATCATACATATCAAAGACATATGTGGTAATACCAAGAGATGTCCTAAGCCAGGATAAACATCCCAATCAAAATTTACACTCGAATGAAAAGATAACCATTGAACGCTTTCTAAAGAGGCCAGGCACACAGATTCAAGACCTTATCAAAAATAAACTTATTCATGAAATTCATTCATTGGCAGCTTCTGAGGTGGAGGTGGAAACAAAATATGAAGGGTATATAAAGAGACAACAAAGCCAGATTAAACGATTCAAAGACTTGGAAACCCTTACCATACCAAAGCAATTAGACTATAATAGTATTGCCGGACTCTCTAATGAGCTTAAAGATAGATTGCGCAAGATAAGGCCCAAGACGTTAGGACATGCATCCCGTATAGAGGGCATGACACCAGCTGGTCTTCAGGCCATACAGATTGGCATTAAATCTTCAACTCCTTGATGGATGCCAGTATCCCTGCCTGCCTTTTGTATATATAATGACGCAGGCGCTGCTGATCTCCAGTATGAAATTCA
>CAZVAH010000214.1:0-466 GCA_964625035.1 uncultured Bacteriovoracaceae bacterium
GCATCATGCGCATATGATCCCCAAGGGCCTTCCCGGGGCTGGAAATATTCTGGTCTTTGATAATGGGGGAGTGGGTGGATACGGATTGCAAACTAGCTCAAGATTTTATTCCCGGATTATTGAGTTTGATCCAATTACGCTTGATATTGTGTGGGAGTATGAACATAAAAATGGTCTACCATCTTTCCCATCGCCTGGTGAACTTCACAGGTTTTACAGTTGGATTACCTGTTCGGCCCAGCGCCTTCCCAATGGAAATACTCTTACTACAGAGGGTGATGACGGGCGAATTTTTGAGGTTACACCTGATAATGAAATCGTTTGGGAATACATTACCCCCCCATATGCCCCCCAATATAGGGGTCAATACGTCTATCGGGCTTACCGAATTCCTCCTGAGTGGGTGCCTGGTAACCCATCTGGTTACACTAATTGGGAGGATTAAGAAAATAGCACTATATTTATG
>CAZVAH010000214.1:476-3879 GCA_964625035.1 uncultured Bacteriovoracaceae bacterium
TGCGAGGAGTCAGCTCTCACGAACGCTTTAGGCGGACGACGAAGCAATGATATATTAGCTGAATCCGACTTTTTACGAAATTGTCAAAAGTGTTTTTTATCAAATTCCGGCAGTCCGTAGGGTTTATAAAATGCAGGAAAATCCTCTTCATAAATTCCAGGCGCATCCGGGAGGGTTTGTGCGGATCTAATCATCAAGATTTCCTGCATTCTTTCTTTATCTAAAGTATGACTCATAAGGGATATAAGCGTGTCTATTGCATTGGGGGGGCAGCCCTTTACCCTAATTGCATCTTTTAGGTCTTTATTGGCTTGAATCGTACAATTACCAATCAAAAAGACCTTTTTTGAATCTTTTCTTGGTTTAAGGTCAGGATCACAGCAAATCTCTACATTATCCAGAGTTATTCCACTGTTATCTTTACAAAAAATGACTGCTGCTGCACATGTGGTAAATATACAGCTAGAACACAGGTGTTTCCCTGGGCTTTGGAATGTAACCCCTTTTATGTTTGTCTGGCGGAAGAGATCCTCAAAGTCATTTTCCCACTCTAGTTTTTTTGTTACATCTTTGATGTCTTCTCCTCTGACATCTATCGTATGTAAGTCCAATGATCGGTTTGATATTGAGGCGAATTTTTTTAGATGCCCTATTGAAGAAGGCTCAAACCCTATTATAGTTGAACCCACTATATCACAAGATAAAGCGTCTTTCCCTGCAATAATCAAGTTCATTCTACATGGTGTCCCAGTACCAGTAATAGGTCCACGTTCCAGGGCATAGATTCCATCAATTATCGTGAGCTTGGGTTTTACCTGGGTATTCAGCAAGGCGATCATTTTGTCTAGATCTTTTTTATGAAACTCCTTCCTGGAGGCCATGTCTAAACAACCCTTCAGGTTTTTTAGGCCCAGGGACACCTTGGTTTCTGCATGGGTTTTCAACACAGGCAGATTAATCAAAAAATCAGATTCTAACGCAATATCAGAAATTCCAATCCTGGTGCCATCGAAACCAACCTTTTTATGTGATTCCTTGTTAAAATCAATCAGTTTTACACCATATTTTTTCGCTACCTTCTCAATGCCCCATATCCTGTATCCCCTGGAGGTATTTGAACCCAACTCCTCATGCTCTACAGTACCTTCACCTATTGAAATATCCTCGCACCCCTGTTCATGTAAAAGTTGGATAAGGTTCGCCACGATCCTTGATGTAGTTACCATACCATATGGGGGTTGTTTTCTCGTGCCACCGCAATATACTATGTTGGGTTTCAATAGGACCTTGTCATGGCTCTTCAGTTTTTCAAAACCATTACATAGCTCGATGGCTTTTCTCAGGTCATTTGGCGTTTCATCATATTTAACTATAGATACCGGCATATTAGTAGGATTAATAACATACCCTGTAGCATTTGCAAATGATTAACATCCTATCGACTGAGGACTGATGACTATCGATTTATGGGTTTTTTATCTTTCTGGTGTAGTAATAGAATACACAGGCACCTAATATAAACATCCCAGCGCTTATATAAAATATCTCGTCAAGGCCGATAGAGTCCATTATAAAGCCATAGAATACAGGGCCTATGACCATACCCAGACCAAATACAAAGTTGTAGGCGCCGAGTGAGAAACCCAAGCCTATATTTTTAGAACCTCTTATTATCATGGCTGTTCCTGCTGGGGTTGCCACAGCAGCACCTATACCTACAAGGGCACTCGGGATAAAAAAGGATGAAAAGTTAAAACATAGCGGTATACAAGCCATGCTGACTGAAATAAGGAGCACGCCCATTACGACAAGAAATACCTTGTTGTATCTATTTGCAAGATATCCAAAAGGGGTTTGCAACACGCCTGCACACAACATGATCGCAGATGCCAATATGCCAATTTGTGTAGGAGATACACTCTCTCTCGATGTAATCAGTGGAAGAAACGTCATGAGCCCGCTCTCACCCAGGGCAATAATAAATGCAAAAGCAAGGATGCCCTTCATCAGGTCAGAATTCAAGGTATCTTTGATTGGATGTTTTGATATAGCATTCTTTTTTATATGGGTTTTACCTGATGAGTCCTTTTTGCCAGGCAGTATAAATATTACTAGAAGAAAGGCAAGGCTTAAAAATCCCGCCATGGCATAGAATGGCATGCGTATATTGTATATATCTGTAAGAGTGCCTCCGATAAAGGGACCTATGCCCATACCTAGATAGAGCCATGTATTATATATTCCCGTATACGAGCCTTCCTGATCCTTTGGTGCTATATACCCTATATATGCCATGGCAACAGGCCATACCATAGCTGAAAGGATACCCTCTGCAAGGCGGATGGTTATGAGGTGGATTGGCTTGGTGGCAATTACATAAAATAGTGCGACAAATATATGAATGCCAAGACCTAAAGATATGATCAGCTTGTATCCAATACGGTCAGATACTCTACCTGCAATGGGATTGGCTATTGCCATGGTAACAGCAAAGCTGGAGAATATGATGCCCAGCATCGTGCCTGATGCACCAAGGTTTCTAACATATAAAGGAAGGATAGGTATGATAATGCCAATACCAAGCATGGCAGCAAAGGTTGCAATGCATAATACAACAAAGATACGTACGGTCATATATGTTCCTTGTAATATAAGCTCATAAGATAAAATATAAAAGAGGCAGATTTGTCTATGATAATTTTAGGAAAGAGATAGGCTCAGATCGCTCGCAATGACAATATGGGTATTATGCAGAGGTCTTTTATTCCCACGACTTTATCTCTCGATCCATATCTCGTTTTATATCCCTCTCTTTTATCACTTGCTTTTTATCATAGGTATGCCTGCCCTTTGCGAGACCAAGCTCTACCTTTATTAAGCTGCCTTTTAAGTAAAGGCTTAAAGGGATTAATGTAAGGCCTTTTTCTTTAACCTTGCCAGATAGCTTTGCAATCTCATTCCTGTGTAAGAGGAGTTTTCTGGCTCGCCTCGGGTCGGTGTTATGAATGTTTGCCTGGGCATAGGGGCTGATATGGACATTAAATAAATACATCTCAGATCTATCTATACCAGCATAGCCATCCTTGAGGTTGCCTCCTCCAGATCTTAATGATTTCACTTCAGGGCCATTAAGTGCTATGCCTGCCTCTATGCATTCCAGTATATCATATTCATGTCTTGCCTTTTTATTCTGGCATAGGATCTTTTTTGTCTCGGTTTTCATCTATCACCTCTAGTATCCTTGGGCCCTTTATCTTATTACCAAGCCTGTTTACTATTATGAGACTTCCCAGAAATGCACATACAGCAGATATTGCCTGTATGGCTTCGTTCATGGAGGCTGTTTTTGTAATAAAGAGGGCTAGCACAATGGACACTAGTGGTATAAGATAGGTAATTGCAC
>CAZVAH010000215.1:0-3854 GCA_964625035.1 uncultured Bacteriovoracaceae bacterium
CACTTAACATCTCCTTCTCAATACCCATTGATATTCTTTTTTAAAATGATATTTTCCCTTTGCAGATATGAGACAGAGGCCACCGATATATTCAATCCGCCTTCGCGTCCGCTTCCGTCTTCGCTTTCAGCTACGCCGGACAAGTGGGCGGATTGATTCCCCTTAAGCTTGCTGCAGATAAGAGGCAAAAGCTTGCTCTGGGGTTCATGCCATTGATTTCTTAATGGCCTTGACATGAACTATTACTATTCCAAATTAATACTTATGTCAAGTTTGAAGACCTGACCCCTTTTGTCTTCTTTTTAATCTTTTGATTCTGCGAGAGGTTTTGGAAAGTGAGGAAATTGTTCAAATTTCCATACATCGTGGGAGCAAATGGTGGTAAATTCTGGATGGTCTTTGCACACTTTTGCGAGTCTCTCTCGGGTTTGTGCTTCCTCTAAAGGAAAAGAATTTGCTTTCCATCGAAAGATTTTTGTCCCGAAGGCTACTACCGAGGGGTTTTTAAACTGATCTTCAAATAGTGCCGCATCCCCAAGATGTAAAAATATCTTATTGTTCACCCTCACCGTAACTCCCACATGCCCTTTTGTATGGCCGTAAGCGCCTACTAAAATTATTTTCCCATCACCAAAAAGATCGAGAGAATATGGAAATCCGAATCTCTCCTCTTTTTCCAACTCATGAAGTTCCCACTTGGGTTCATGTGTAAATGCACCAGTATGATAAAACGATAAGAATTTTTTTACACGTTGAGTAAATGCCTCGTATTCTTCTTTTAGCGTATGAACTGTTGCATCAGGAAAATCATAAACTCCCCCTACATGATCCAGATGGAGATGGGTAAGTATGATATTCTTCACATCTTCTGCTTTATACCCAAGTTCTTTTACCCTTGAGAGGGCCTCTTGCCCTTGTTTAATTTGAAAAGCAAGGAGCTTGGTATACAACATGCCCGGGAATATTTTAGGGTTATTTACTGTGAGCCTACCCAATCCAGTATCGATTAAGGTAAGCCCACTGGGGTCTTCAATCAAAAAGCAGATCATCGGCAAATTCTCAATTTTCCACGTCTTATCTTTTCGTAAGGCCCTTCCGCTCACAGGGAAAGAGCCTGTGCTAAACATATAGAGCTTCATACAATTTCCTCCACGTTTTTATTATACTGGCCTAGAGTACCTATGATGCATCATCGTGTGAGGGTCGTATAGGCTTGTGTCCGCACCTTGATAAACACATACAGAAAAAAGAGGAAAGAGATGAAGTCATAGGGGCCCCAGGCGCAATATGCTAAGCCAGCAACCAGATCATGCTGAAATATGCAGCTTAAGTCTGCCCCATTTTCAAGCATCCAAGGCACCCATAGTGAGGAATAGAATAGTTTTTCTAAAGCCACGACAAACACGACGTAGGGTACTTTGGAGTATGCATTGGAAATCGAGATGTACACAAGTCCCCACAGGCCGATTGCAATGAGGCCGATTGTAGAGAAGACTTCTGGGTAAAGACTGCTCAAATAGGTGTGGTCATACAGTGGGCCCGCCAGCGCCATTGTTGCGAGATTACCGAGACCGATCATCCAGAATACAATACGTATCCATTTATCTCCCATACTCAACTCCCCCCTTTAAAACCTAAACTTTGGCGAATTCCATCTATAATGGATTTTGGAAGTTTCTGATATTTTAATTCTTTGCTCGTAGAAAGCCCCAAGGTCTTCTTGAGATATCCCAGGGCCTCAGCACACTTTATTGCCACTGCTGTAGCGTTTATTACAGGTACCCTCGTTCCCTTCACCATGGTATACCCTGCCAGAGAGAGGGCTGGTCCAAGCGATGCACACCCTGCCACTACCACTTCAGCCCCATCTTCTACCAATTTTTTTGCCTGGGTTTCAAATGGCGGAATTGCGATCTTTTCTGGCTCTGAAAACATCGCTGGATAGAGTTTCTCGTCGAGCTCACATGAACGAATCGGTGCATGTCGTATAACCCTTGTCTCAAGGCCATATTTCCTTATATTTTCTTCTACTATTGGTATAAGCTTTTTGCGGACAGTGACCACCCCAAAGTTCCTTCCAAGCATGCACGCTAGCATCATGGCAGATTCGCCTACACCAATAACCGGGATGTCGAGCGACTCCCGCGCCTCCCACAGCCCTGGATCGTTAAAACAGCCGATGATAGCAGCATTAAAGTCTTGGCCACTTTTTTTGATGAGTTCATCGAGTATATACACAGTATTTAACATTTCCATGTACTTTGATGCGACAAAATAGGATGCTTTGGGCAGATACCCAAAATCTATCGTGGTATCAGGCAATTTTAAGCTGTTGATATGAGCGCTTAAACCATCCCACATTAAAGAGACATCCGGCACACCTGGAATGTATTGTGTCGAGATATTCTGCCATAAAATCTTCATCTTTTAATCCCCGCTTCTTTCTCAACAAACTTCTTATACTTTTGAATGTCTGATAGTGCCTCAGCATAGATTGTCATTCTCTGCGCTTCAAAAGAGCCCTCTCCATGAACTGCTAATACCTCGATCTCCTGTGCGATAATCCTTCTCATAAGCTGGAGCATCCTTAATCTATGCTCTGCAGGTATCCCTGCCCTTCCACCTAAATACTTGTCAATATAAGGACCTATCTCAGGATTTGTAAAATCCTTATGCGTGGGTGCAGTAGAAAGCAGTCCTCCTGCGATATCTTGCACCGCTCTCACACAGTCATGGTAATTGTTGGCAAAGTAGTACTTTGCCATGTTGGTAATTATCGGGTTTGGTGTCGCAAACCCACCATGAACCACATAGTCTACACAAGCAGCCCGAGAAAGCGATTTGAGCATATTAAGATAGATAACCAGGTCAGTTATTTTCTCTCTCACATGAGATACCTTATCAATCCCATTATACTCAGCCATTGCTTGGGCCATCCCCACCATCATCTCTGATATGGGAATTCGGTAACTTGCAGCGGTATGTCTGTGGAAATAGGCAAAGTTATAAACTAGCTGCATCGCAAACTGCCACTCACCACAGAGGAAGACCTTGTCCCAGGGAACATGCACATCATCAAAGATGATGAGTGAGTCAGTATGCCACCTCATGGGTCTGTCATCAACAGGAAAGTCAAGGGGGCCTAGCCCAGGTTTTATTGGATGGCATATCTGCGTTATTCCTTTTGTATTGACTGGAATAGCAAATGCTACCGCATAATCAGCATCCTCCTGGGTCATATTTCTACTGGGAATTACCAGGATTTCATTGAAATACGCAGCAGCGGTAATATGTGCCTTAGCCCCCCTCACCGTGATTCCCTTGCTATCCTTAGCCACCACTCTGACATAATAGTCAGGGTGCGCCTGATTGGGAGATGATGGGCGAAGGGTTCTATCCCCTTTCACATCTGTTATTGCAGCTGCTACTGATAAATCGTTTTTCTGTAAATACGTGCGGTAATTCTTAGCTCTCTCAACGTACTCCTTCTTCCCCATCAGGTTTGCAGTGATATTAATCGCATTGAGGGTATCAGAGGCAATATCGTGTGTGAAAGGAATTGCTCCTCCCCCTATTCTTGTCGCTTCCACCATAAGCTCATGTCTCTTCAACAGATCTTCACCATTTGCAGGCTGGTGGTAGTATCTGCTGATTGGTTCACCTGTTTCAAGAGTGACCACAGTCAAATCTCTGTATTCGGGCATCTCTGTCATTTCATAGTCTAGGGCTGCTGTCTCTATGCATACCTTTAACATCGGGTGGAGATTGACGTCCTCCACCTTTTCTCCGCAGATATACACCTCTCTGCCGTCTTTTAAGCTTTCTTTATACTCCTTTGCTGTCATTAGACCCAT
>CAZVAH010000216.1:0-3849 GCA_964625035.1 uncultured Bacteriovoracaceae bacterium
GCGAGTTTTGGAATCGCCTGGAGCGAGCCTTAGATGTATCAAAAAACGTTTTCGGTTAGAGAAAGGATTCGGGCAACAACCTGATAACAGTTCACTTACCTAACCTCTCTACAGGAAGAACTATATAAGATGTAGTAACCATAGTTGAAACAAAGCTCATCGCAAATGATAATTCCTGGATTCTCTTTAGAAAATATGATACAGATATATTCCCATAGGGGAGTTAGACGAACTCACCAGAACAGGTATATCGTATATTGGAGGACAGATGCTATTAAGTACAATTGCAGTAACAGAATTTATGACAAATTGCTTTATAGTAGGAGATGACACCACAAAGGACGCACTAATAATAGACCCTGGCGGTGAAGGGCAAAGGATCTTGGATGAGATAAAAAGGATGGGTGTAAATATTGTGGGGATTGTAAATACACACGCACATATAGATCATATTGGAGCAAACAGGCTCATGAAGGAGACCTTTGGTGTGGATATCATGATGCACAAGACAGAACTGCCCATACTCCATGGGACGTCCAAGGCAGGTATGATGTTTGGGGTAAGCATTGATACCCCACCAGAGCCAGATCGCTTCATCGAGGAAGGAGATACCATTACATTTGGAGATTCATCTCTTATGGTCTTACTCACACCCGGGCATTCTCCTGGGGGGCTCTCATTCGTTACTTCAGATAGAGGTGCGTGTTTTGCAGGGGATACACTCTTTGCCGGGTCTATAGGACGGACAGATCTCCCTGGGGGTGATTATGATACTCTCATACACTCTATAAAGACAAAGATCATCCCTTTAGGTGATGATGTGAATGTTCTACCAGGTCATGGCCCGGCAACAACTGTTAGGACCGAGCGTAAGTTTAATCCATTTTTATAAGGAGGTAATTCTATGAAAAGATGTATAATTTATACTGCTGTTGCAGTACTGGCCATTTCTATAATGATACCCGGATGTGCCAATATAAAAGAATACTTTGGCACCAAGACTGCTACCACTCAAAAGGCCAAACCACAGCCTTGCTACCTCGACTTTAAGGATGTATTGATACCCGGGGAGTTAAAAAAGGCTGAAGGAGAGTCCTACATTACAGATGCCAATGGGATACTGGTTCTATCAGGACGGGTGGACAAAGACTCTTTAGCTGAGTTCTTCAAAACCTCAATGACTTCTGATGGCTGGATTTTCCAGCATGAATATGGATTTAAAAGCTCAATTAAGCTATTTTTCTCCAAGCCAGGCAAGATCTCCTCTTTCACGATATCTGAAAATCCCCTGGGGACTAAGGTGGAGATATGGGTAACACGTCTGAAGATAAAATGACATCACCTATAAAAAATAAAAAGGTGATCCTTGGGATTACCGGGGGCATTGCTGCATATAAAGCGCCCCTTATTGCTAGAATCTTAAAATTAAAAGGTGCAGATGTATATACAGTAATGACAGAAGCTGCTACCAATTTCGTCACTCCACTTACTATGCAGGTACTCACAAATAGACCTTCCTATACACAAATGTTTGATGATAATCCTTCCAAGATTCCCCTAGAGATAAGTCATATAAGCCTGGCAGATTTAGCAGATCTCATACTTATAGCGCCTGCTACAGCAAATTTCATAGCAAAGATGGCCCATGGAATAGCAGATGACATTCTCTCTGCTACTGTGCTGGCCACACAAGCACAACTCTTGGTATGCCCCTCCATGAATGTAAATATGCTTGAAAACAAGGCCACCTTAGATAACATAGATCTGCTCCGTTCAAGGGGCGTCCATATCTTAGAACCTGATTCAGGGGAGCTTGCGTGTGGATGGGAAGGGAAAGGGAGGCTGCCTGAACCAGAGAGGGTTGTGGCAGAAGTCCAAAAGATTCTCTCCATAGACGACCTTTCAGGGATCAATATACTCATCACAAGTGGTCCCACCTCAGAAGACATAGATCCGATAAGATTCATAACCAACCGCTCCACAGGGAAGATGGGGGCAGCTATAGTTGAAGCAGCCTGCCTGAGAGGTGCAAGGGTAAAGGTAATCACTGGCCCTGTAGACATACAATATGCACCATGGGCCAAGATAGTAGAAGTAAGGTCTGCCAAAGAAATGCTTAAAGCCGTTCAAAAAAACATCACAAAGGCAGATGTCCTTATCATGGCAGCTGCTGTGGCAGACTATATCCCGGCATCATATTCTAAGAAAAAGATAAAAAAGGGGGAAGATATCTCTCTGAATCTGAAATTAAGCACAGACATCCTCTCTAATATAAAGGATAAAAAGGGTGGGAAAATCTTTGTAGGTTTTGCTGCAGAGACAGACAACATTAGCGAATACGGCAGAAGAAAACTGGATGAAAAAGGGCTGGATCTCATCGTTGCAAATATAGTAGGAAGGCAAGATACAGGATTTAAGTTTGATACCAACACGGGTATTATCATTTCCTCTTCCGGTATAGAAGAGAGGTTTGAGGATACGCCGAAAAAGATGCTGGCACATAAGATACTGGATTGTATAAAGGGAAAAATATCTTGAGGGATCAAATAATTGACGTCTTGAAGCATGAAGCCCTGTGGGACGGGGATTTCCTTGTACTGCCTAAAGGTTCTCAGACTACAGAAGAAAAGACTCCTGAGCAGATACTAGATGACATAAGAAAGGATCTCGGAGATTGTAAAAGGTGCCCTTTATCTGAGGGCAGGACACACATTGTCTTTGGAGAAGGAAATCCCAAATCGAGGATCATGTTTGTAGGTGAGGCCCCTGGTGCTGTAGAAGATAAGACAGGCAAACCCTTTGTAGGCCCTGCTGGGAAGCTTCTTACTGATATTGTGGAAAAGGGTATGGGTCTGAAAAGGTCGGATATTTATATAGCAAACATCTTAAAGTGCAGACCTCCTGGCAATAGAGATCCCCTGCCAACTGAAGTTACAGAGTGTATGGGCTTTTTAAAGGCCCAGATACTAGCTATCAGGCCAGAGATTATTATTGCACTGGGCAGGATAGCTGCGCAGAATCTCCTGGAGACAAAAACACCTATAAGTAGACTCAGGGGTAAATTCTCAGAGTTTATAGGGACAAAGGTGATGCCAACATATCACCCAAGTTATTTATTACAAAATCCATCTAAAAAGAGAGACGTATGGGAAGACATAAAAAAGGTTTTAACGTATTTAGGGTTGCCAATACCCGGGTAGGGCGGATAGCAGCTGTCTTAGCATTTCTGATGATAGGCTCCATAAGTGCCTTTGCATCGGATATAATCCTTCTCGATGTTGAGGGGGCTATAACCCCACCGGTTGCTTCATACATCGTAGAGAATATCGACTATGGAATGGAAACCGGGGCCTGTGGAATTATTATAAGGATGGATACCCCTGGTGGGCTGGATACTGCTATGCGCAAGATCATAAAAAAAGAGATGAATGCCCATATCCCTGTTATAGTATATGTAGCACCCCAGGGAGCCAGGGCTGCCTCGGCTGGGGCTATAATAACGTTGGCTTCTGACATTGCAGCCATGGCGCCAGGGACCAACATTGGGGCAGCCCATCCAGTGAGCATAGGCGCCAAATCAGACAAAGAAAATACCACCATGGAGGAAAAGGTCACAAATGACGCTGTAGCGTATGCGCGTAGTATTGCCCACAAAAGGGGCCGAAGTGAGGATTGGGCTGACGATATAGTCCGTAAGAGCATATCCACTCCTGCCGAAGAAGCCCTGAAAAAGGGGGTAATCGACATAATAGCAAATAACACTGACGATCTCATCGCCAGTTTGGATGGGAGAAAGATAAATAAAAATAATATTACCTTTGAATTGAAGACCAAGGATGCCAATATAAT
>CAZVAH010000217.1:0-3816 GCA_964625035.1 uncultured Bacteriovoracaceae bacterium
CTATATAAATTTCTTTTCCATATAAATCTTGCCCCCCGCATGTATTCTAGATTTTGTTGTATGTTGACATAAAATTGGAGAGTCTCTATATAGACTATTTAGCAACCAGACGATATGAGTGCTAGAAGGATAAGTCATGGCAAGTACATTAAATGTCCGTGAAAAGAAGATATTAGGGGCAATAGTCCAAGAATATATCGCTGATGGTGAACCAGTAGGTTCCAGGGTGCTGGCTTACAAGTATGGCATTGGTCTTTCGTCTGCTACAATTAGAAATGTAATGGCGGAGTTAGAGGAGGTAGGGTGTCTCCATCAGCCCCATGTCTCTGCTGGAAGGGTGCCTACCCCAGAAGGGCTTCGTCTTTATCTTGATGAGATTTTAGAATTAAAGGCTATGTCTAATGGAGAGAAGTCTTTAATTGCTGGGTATATGGGGAAGAGCATTGGAAGCTTAAATGATACCCTCAAGGAGTCATTATATTTACTCTCAGAGTTTTCAAGGAATGCTTCTATTATCATACTGCCGAAACTTGCAATGTTTGTACTTAAGCATATAGAATTTGTAAGACTTGATGCACACAAGATTTTGGTTATCTTGGTCAGCAAGACAGGGATTGTACACAATCATATAGTATATAGTGAAGACGTACCGCCACAGGGCGAGCTCAACAAGTATAACAACTACTTGAATGATTTATATGCAGACCTTACTATAAGAGAAATGAGGGATATGCTGGTAAAAGATATGCTAGGTGATAAGGCAAGGTTTGATAATATTGTAAGGCAAGCGATAAGCCTAAGTATGAAGGCTCTAGACAGTGTAGAAGACAATACTGATTTGTGGATAGAAGGCAAGGAGAGTATATTTGATTATCCTGAGTTTGCAGATTTAGATAAACTCAAAGAAATAGTAAGGGCCTTTGAGGATAAAGGGAAGATTGTGCGGATATTAACCAAGGCAATTGAAAGTCCCGGGATAAAGGTATTCTTGGGTAAGGATCTTACTCATATTGGAATTCCTGATTGTGGACTGGTTGCTACCGGCTATTGCAAGGGGAGTGTGCCTGTTGGATCATTAGGTGTAATAGGGCCTATGAGGATGGATTATGCAAGGGTGATACCCTTGGTAGATTACATATCCAGGGTCTTGAGTAACTTACTGGAGGAAATTTAATATGGATAAAGAGAAGGCTACTGATACTATAACAAACGAGCATAATGAAAAAGATATAAATATAGATAATAATTTATCTGCAAATGATGCCCGTGCTTCAGAGGCATTTCAAGAAGAGGTGGCAAAGCAAGAAGATCCAAAAGAGACAATACAACGTCTTAATGAGGAAATAGCCCTATTAAATGACAAATATCTGAGAGCTTATGCTGAGACGGATAACATGAGGAAGCGAATGGAGCGTGAACGAGGGGATGTTCTTAAATATGGGAAGGCGTCTTTATTGAAGGATTTTCTTGTGGTTTATGATTCCATAGAGAAGGGCATTTTAATGGGTAGAGAATCACATTCTAAAAAGAAAAGTTTTATTCAAGGCTTGGAGATGATGGAGAAGCTTTTTTTAGAGGTCTTGAAACGCCATAGTGTTGAACCTATAGAAACTAAAGGAGTGGTTTTTGATCCGCATTATCATGAGGCAATGTTACAGGTAGACAGAGAGGATATGGAACCAGGGATGGTAATTGAAGAGTTTGAAAAAGGGTTTAAGATTCATGATAGAGTTTTAAGGCCTGCAAAGGTTTCTGTTTCAGGAAGATTAGAGAAAAAGGATAAGGAGGAAGAATAATATGGGAAAGATCTTAGGAATAGATCTCGGAACTACGAATTCCTGCATGGCAATTATGGAAGCAGGAAAATCAAAGGTAATCACAAATGCCGAAGGTGCCAGGACTACGCCCTCTGTAGTTGCCTTTACTCCAGGTGGAGAGAGATTAGTAGGTCAGGTGGCGAGACGTCAGGCCATTACAAATCCCGAAGGGACTGTGTATGCGATAAAGCGTCTTGTAGGAAGAAAGGTCGAAGACCCTGAAGTTCAGCGTGACATAAAGATAATGCCGTTTAAGATTGTGCGTGCGGATAATGGTGGCACGGCTGTGGAGATTGATGGACGTAAGTATGCTGCACCTGAAATTTCTGCTATGGTGTTGCAGAAGATGAAAATGGATGCAGAGGCATATCTGGGAGAAAAGATAGAAGACGCAGTGATTACTGTGCCTGCATATTTTAATGATAGTCAGCGCCAGGCCACAAAGGACGCGGGTAAGATTGCAGGGTTTAATGTGAAGAGGATAATTAATGAGCCAACTGCTGCAGCTCTGGCCTATGGATTGGACAAGAAAAAGGATGAAAAGATTGCGGTGTTTGATTTGGGGGGCGGGACATTTGATATATCTATACTTGAATTAGGAGAGGGTGTCTTTGAGGTAAAATCTACAAATGGTGATACCCATTTAGGTGGTGAAGATATTGATAACCGTATTATTGATTACCTAGTCGCAGAATTCAAGAAAGAATCAGGAGTAGACTTAAGCAAAGACCGTATGGCCTTACAGAGGCTTAAGGAAGGAGCAGAGCGGGCAAAACATGAGCTTTCCACCATGATGGAGACTGAGATTAACTTGCCATTTATTACAGCAGATGCCTCTGGGCCAAAACATCTTAATATAAAATTAACCAGGGCGAAGTTAGAGGCCCTGGTAGAGGATATAATCAATAAGTTAGAGGGCCCATGCAGAAAAGCACTTAAAGATGCAGGTTTGACCTCAGGGGATATAGATGAAGTGGTACTTGTTGGCGGGCAGACCAGGATGCCTAAGGTTCAAGAAAGGGTAAGAGGGATATTTGCTAAAGAGCCCAGCAAGGGCGTGAATCCTGATGAGGTTGTTGCTGCAGGCGCTGCTATCCAGGCTGGTGTTTTGCAGGGAGATGTAAAAGATGTACTCCTATTAGATGTAACACCCCTATCCCTTGGTATAGAGACCTTAGGCGGTGTCTTTACAAAGATTATAGAGAGAAACACCACTATCCCTACGAAAAAGACACAGGTCTTTTCTACAGCTGAAGATAATCAAACTGCAGTTACTATCAGGGTATTTCAAGGTGAGAGGCCTATGGCTCCAGATAACAAATTACTTGGACAGTTTGATCTTATAGGTATACCAACTGCACCAAGGGGGATACCGCAGATTGAGGTGAGCTTTGATATAGATGCCAATGGTATACTTCATGTTTCAGCAAAGGATAAAGGCACGGGCAAGGAACAGTCTATCCGGATCACCTCTTCCTCTGGTCTAAGCAAGGAAGATATTGATAGGATGGTAAGCGAAGCTCAGGAACATGAATCAGAAGACAAGAAACGGCAGGATCTTATTGAGGCAAAGAATAGGGCAGATGCCCTTGTATACTCTACAGAAAAGACTCTGAAGGAACATGGAGATAAGGTGGATGCGCAGACCAGGAGCAATATAGAAAATGCCACCTCTGACCTCAAAGAAGCCATCAATAGTGATGATGCCGATACGATTAACAAGAAGATAGATGCACTCACTGCTGCATCGCATAAACTAGCCGAGGCCATGTATGCATCCGCTACTCAGGAGGCTGCTGGAGATACTACAGGTGCTGCAGGTGATGCTGGTGCTGCAGGTGATGCTGGTGCTGCAGGTGATGCTGGTGAATCCTCAAGTAAAGATGAGAACGTGGTAGATGCAGAATTTGAAGAGGTCAAAGGTGATAAGAGCTAATTGATAATCAAGGGCAGAATTCCTAGGGTAGAAATCTTGCCCTTGCTCAGTTTGTATGAAAAC
>CAZVAH010000218.1:0-3807 GCA_964625035.1 uncultured Bacteriovoracaceae bacterium
TATAAGAATAGGGGCGGCAGTTATCATAGATATATCCTCAAAGAAATTCAGATCGTGCTCTAGATATCCTTTAGGGTCTGTTGTAGCATCCGGGAAGTTATCTGCTTGCTTTTTGAAACGAGAGATATCTTCCTCGGTTGATTTAATCGCTGCGATCTCCGAGATAGTGCCCCAGATTATCTTGCGCAGGATCAGGACATAGGTAAACGATTCCATAGGTAGAAGCTTAAATATATCTGGTTTTAGTATTACCGGCAGCAGCTCGAGCCCTCCTTCGGTCCAGAATGGTCTTACGCGGGTCTTTCCCTTTGGCTGTATATTAACAAGGCCCAGTTCTTCCAGCAGTTTCAATGCCTCACGGACACTACCTCGATATGCATCAAAATGAAGAGAGAGATCTCGCTCGGAGGGTAGGGCATCTCCTTTATGGTATCTGCCATCAAATATGTCCTTTATAATGGACCATGCTATCCTATCTGCTGCTGTCTCCATTTTTATTAACTTAAAGCCAAAGAGGGCACTTGTCAATGGCTGAACTATATGAGAAATAGATATGTAATAAAAGACTGAAAAGAAAAGGCAAGACCAGAAGAATCCTAATGATCCTTAGGCGCTTTATATGAAAACAGGGGACAGGGATCAGGGGTCAGTTTTCAGGGATGGATATTTTTTCAGTCCGAGCATGTTTTCATGCTTAGTTGTGGCCGGTAGGCCATGGGGTTTTATATGAGGAACAGGGAGATTGCTAGTATCTTTATTAAGATTGGAGATGCCCTGGAATTCAAGGGTGAGATGCCTTTTAAGATAGCTGCATATAGGAAGGCTGCAAGGACTCTTAAAGATCTCACTGAAGACATAGAAGTTCTATGGAAGGAGGGGAAGCTTACCTCTGTACCCGGAGTAGGGAAGGGAATTGCCAAGAAGATAGATGAATACTTAAAAACAGGTGAAATGAGGAAAGACAGGGAGGTAATGGAAGGCATTCCACCGGGTTTGCTTGAACTACTTAATATTCAGGGTATGGGGGCAAAGACTTTAAGACTTGCACATGATGCCCTTGGTGTTAGCTCAAGAGCAGATTTAGAAAGGGTGGTAGAGGATGGCTCACTTGCAAGTCTACCTGGTATGGGCGAAAAAAAGGTAGAAAACATAAAGAAAGGACTTGAAATATTCAGTGCGGAAGAAAAGAGAATATCAATTGGGAAGGCTCTTCCTGTTGCAGAAGAGGTGGTAGACTGGATAAAACAGGCAGGTGTAGACAGGATATGTCCTGCAGGATCCCTTAGGCGGATGAATGAGACAGTTGGTGATATTGATATCCTTTGCGCAAGTAAGAAGGGTAGCGAGATTATAGAGCACTTTACAAACTTTGCCAGAGTAGAGAGGGTACTTGCAAAGGGTGAGACTAAAGGCTCAATTATGATAAAAGATGACTATCAGATAGACCTAAGGGTGGTTCCTGAGGAGTGTTTTGGGGCGGCGCTTCAGTACTTTACGGGCTCAAAACCTCACAATATAAAGTTGCGAACCATCGCAAGACAAAAAGGACTGAAGATCTCAGAATATGGGATCTTTAGAGGTGATGATAGAATTGCAGGCAGAGAGGAAGAAGAGATTTATTCCACACTCGGGCTCGCATGGATACCCCCTGAACTCAGGGAGGATAGGGGAGAGATAGAGTTGGGAAGGGTTCCAGACCTTATTGATTATAATGACGTAAGAGGTGATCTTCATATACACTCAAATTATTCAGACGGGATAAATTCGATTAAGGAGATAGCAAAATTCGCAAAGGGCCTTGGCTATGAATATATAGCCATAACTGATCATTCAAGGTCTGCAAAATACGCAAAGGGTATTGATGAAAAAAGATTAAAAGAGGAAGCAGCCGAGGTTGAAGGGGTTCAAAGGGAGGTTGGGATAAGAATCTTTAGAGGGATTGAGGTGGATATATTAAAGGATGGAAGCCTTGATTTCGATGATGATATCTTAAGAGATCTTGATATTGTAATAGCAGCAGTACACATGTTTCCAAAACAGGATCTCACAGAAGTGATTCTCAAGGCATGTTCTAATCCCCACGTGGATGCCCTTGCCCACCCTACAGGGAGATTGATCTCGAAGAGAGAGGGTTACAGGGCGGATATCGACAAGGTAATAGAATGTGCAGCCTCCACAAACACAGCACTTGAGATAAATTGTTATTATGACAGGTTGGACCTGTCTGATGTGAACGCCAGAAAGGCAAAGCAGGCCGGTGCCAAGATAATCCTCAGCTCTGATGCGCACAATCTTGGCATGATGAAGACTATGAGGTTTGGTATTGGCGTGGCCAGGAGAGGCTGGTTGTCAAGGTCAGATGTATTGAATACCCTTTCTAGGGATCAGCTTGAGGGTTGGCTCAAAAAATACTGACGGGGTCAGGTCTTCAAACTTGACATAAGGAGGATTTGTAATAGGTATACTGCTGTAAATCAGGCAAGGTTAAAGATTAAGAGGGGGATGAAAGAAAAGTATCATGTTGAAAAAGACTATTGCAGCATATTGATAAGGACTTGCTAAGTGAAGAATGAAGACCTGACCCCTTTGCCCGTTGGCGCCAGACAAAAAGAGCTGTATATATGTGGAGGTAGAATTTGCTATCCTTAAAAAGGAGGTGAGATTCCTTTATGGCACACAAAGATCTAATCAAAGAAGGACAGGGGCATGTAAAGATTACCCCTATGAACAGGCGCGATTTTCTTAAGTCAGCGGCCTTTGCTACCTGTGCTTTCGGGCTTGGTTTTGGCACCTGTACCATAACTGGTTGCTCTAAGCCATGGTTGAAAGAGACCAGTACAGATCCCGGAAAACCAAACATCATTTTTATTACTGCTGATGATCTTGGGTGGAAGGACCTCAGCTGCTATGGCAACCTTGAGATCAAAACCCCTAATATTGATAGAATCGCGAACGAGGGTGTGCGATTTACCAATGCATTTGTGGTAAGTCCCAGCTGTTCTCCAAGCCGTGCAAGTTTTATAACTGGACAGTATCCCCATACCAATGGCGTCACGGCATTAACCCATAGATACAAGTTTAAAGCACTCAGCCCATTGTATACTACACTTCCTAAGATACTCAGTGATGCAGGTTTCAACACGGCCATGGAGAGGAAATGGCACGTTTCTCCTTATCTCCCAACAAGTTGGTACGGATACAACGAGCGTCTGACTGGCATCCTCCCCAAGGGCTGGCATAGTAATGATACTACGCCCACCCTGGATTTCATCCGTAAAAATAGAAATAATAGATTCTATCTCGAGATCAATTACATGCACAATCATCGTGATGACTATGGCGAGTTCCACTTCGACCCGGATTTCCCAGTTAACCCTGAAAAGGTGCACGTTCCTGATTATTGGACCCTGCCGAACTGGCCAGAGATTAGGCTGGAGGCAGCAAAGTTCTACAGCCAGACCATGAGGATGGATGCAATGATCGGAGAGATACTGGACGAATTGGATAGGCTAGGCCTTATAGAAAACACCATGGTGATCTTTACCAGCGATAACGGGCCACCATTCCCTGGGAATAAGATGACCCTGTATGACCGTGGAACTGGAACGCCTTTGGTTGTGCGTTGGCCGAAAAGGATCAAACCGGGCCAGACGGTTAATACCCTTATCAACTCTATAGATATTATGCCCACAATACTTGATGCATCAGGTATAAAAACACCTGATTTCATCCAGGGCATATCATTTCTGTCATTGGCTACTGGAGAGAGGTCAGGAGAGATCCATGAGGCGATTTTCACTGAGATGA
>CAZVAH010000219.1:0-3799 GCA_964625035.1 uncultured Bacteriovoracaceae bacterium
TTATGCTCGTCTTATTTTGATAAACGCAAAAAATTCAGCTTTAGGCGTGAAGAAAAGAGTCTGCATAATGTGGAAATGTTTGGAAATATAAAGGCTAGTGAGATTTTTGGGAGCCCACTAGCCCTTGCCTATTGGGGATAAAAGTTGTCGATGTTACTCAATTTATCTCTGGATCTAGGTGTACACAGCTGCTTACGGACATGGGTGCAAATGCGGTTCAGGTTGAGCCGCCTTCGCGGAGATTGTAACTATTTACTGAGCCTAGATCTCAGGGCATTTGATAGTGCAAATGTCACTACGCGTCTGGGAGATATGGCAATTTCTTCACCTGTCTGAGGATTACGCCCACGTCTGGTGGTCTTATCCTTGACTTTCCATTTGCCAAAACCAGAGATCAAGACAGAGTTAGCCTTTTCAAGCTGTTCCTTTATGATTTCTATCATTGTTTCAACAGCGTCACTGGCTTCCTTGCGTGTAAGCCCAGTTCGTATAACTACTTCCTCTATTATACCTAATTTGGTCAGGGCACCCATATACACCTCCTTATGTCTATAAGATTAAACCGTATAAGCAAATATGTCAATACCTTAGGAACATATCATCCATAATAGTAGTAGAGTCTTTTGTATTACGGGTTATGATTACCCGTATACCGGATATATTGACGATCTTTACATCGTGATTAATACCATAGGTAAATTCGAATATGTGAATACTATGATGTATGTCTTTCTCCTCAATGGGCTCTACCACTATTTTCCATCCACATGATTTTAAAAAAGGCACCACCTTTTTGAGATCTTTCCAAGTGAAACATTCTGCCCAGTAATCCTCTTGGTGAACACCAGTAGGACAAGGGTTTTCCTTTATAGCTTCATACTCTCCAACCAAAGGCTTTGTGATATACAGATTATACTTTCTCATCATTATCCTTTTTTAAAGGCTATCGTCACAAAGGCACTCCAACTTTAACCCCCGGTGGACATTCCTCTTCCAGCCTTTGGTGCATACTAAAGTCTTCGCCTAAATCCATCAAAGGTGGCGAGGTTTTTCTCCCGTTCCTTAACTGAGACAATAGAAGACGAACCATCCATATAATCTTTATATTTAGCTTTACCGAAAAGGGTTAAGAGTTTTATACTTAAAAAGATATGTGTTATAAGGAGATTCATGATAGATAAAATGAAAAAAAACAGGAGTATTTATGAGAAGGTCTAAACTCTTCTTGAGTGTTATCATATTGATAGTTGCCTGCTTTGGGTTCTTTATCGTAAACAGCGCTATAGATGTCAGCGCTTATACATCAAAGATGTACCCCCAGCTGGGAAAATTTGCAGATTGCCTCGAGATTATAGAAAAGAATTATGTAGAGGAAATAGCCCCCGAAAAGCTTATAGAAGGGGCAATCAAGGGGATGACTTCTGTCTTGGACCCACATTCCACATACCTGACTAAAGAGGAATATAAAGAGGTTCAAATAAGCACTACTGGTTCATTCGGCGGTCTGGGTATAGAGATAGGGATCCGCGATGGGGTCCTAACTGTAATTACGCCAATTGAAGGCACCCCTGCTTTCAAAAAAGGTATTAAGCCTAGAGATAAGATTATCAAGATAGGAGATAAATCTACAACAGATATGTCTCTAGGAGAAGCAGTAAAGCTAATGCGCGGGCCAAAGGGGACCAAGGTCACTATCACTATATTCAGGGAATCAGAGAAGATACCTTTCGATATAACCATTACCAGAGCGATTATTCACATAAAAAGCGTCAAATCACAGATGTTGGAACCGGGATACGGATATAACAAGATAAGAAACTTCCAGGTAGATACTGATGATAACATAAAAAAGGCATTAAAGAATATGCTCCCGCTTAAAGGTCTTATCCTTGATATGAGATACAACCCGGGGGGGCTTATGGCACAGGCTGTCTCAGTAAGTGACCTCTTTCTAAGCAGCGGAAAAATTGTCTATACTGATGGAAGAAAGGCTGAAGATCGGACCGAATATATAGCACATGAAAAAGGTTCGTACGCAGATTTTCCTATGATAGTGATTATAAATGGTGGCACAGCCAGTGCCGCAGAGATCGTGGCTGGTGCACTTCAGGATCATAAAAGAGCAATCATCCTGGGAGTAAAGAGCTTTGGCAAGGCATCTGTTCAGACAATAAGGCCTTTATCTGACGGATCAGCGCTCAAACTTACTGTAGCCAGATACTTTACCCCCTCAGGCAGGTCTATTCAGGCTAGAGGTATAGAACCAGACATAAGGGTCGAACCACATGCCTCTCCTGAGACAAAAAAAGAGACAGATCATACTCTAAACTTTATCAGAGAAAAAGACCTTGAGCATCACCTTGAACCAGGCGAAGGTTCCAAAACGCCCAAAGAGAATAATGAAGCTACCCAGCAACTCCTGAAAGATGATTATCTGCTAAAATATGCCCTGGATATCCTAAAGACCTGGGATATATTTAACCTGCTTCAAAAGGCATCATGAAGAAGAAGAAAAAAAATATACCTGTAATACTAGCAATCATCTCAATCATGGTCTTGCTGATAGGGGTCGCTATATATCTTGAGCATCGGCTCACACAAAAAGAGCTTATCCGCCAAGGGCGGAAAGTGTCTGCTCCTATAGTCCCGATCAAACTCTTGACCATAAAGGGTTGTTTATTTGACCTGGATATCCAGCAAAAAGATACCAGGATAAAAGGTCATACTATCACCGTGAGTTCTTCTAAGAAGCTATCTGAAAAAGAGATTCGGGATGTATTTTATAAATTCAAGAAGCAAGGGGCTGATGTCCATGTAAAGGATAATAAGTATGTATCTATAGACACAGATAAGACCTCATGGCATATATTATTCAGCTATCCCAAAAGACGGGCTCCTCGTATAGCTATTATAGTGGATGACATGGGACTGAATATGGATGTGGCAAAAGAGCTTGGCGAGATAGATGCTGACCTCACCTTTTCTATACTGCCTATGAGACCATATTCAAAAGAGGTTGCTACATACTTACATAATATCGGGAAAGAGATTATGCTACATCTCCCAATGGAAGGCTCCAATGATAAGGACCCTGGTGCAGGTGCACTATATAAAAATATGAGCCCTGCTGTGGTAAGATCGATACTTTTAAAAGATATTTCAAGTGTCCCTTACATATCAGGCGTGAACAACCACATGGGATCAAAGGTGACTCCAGATAAGACTATCATGACAACCATAGCAAGAGAGCTCAAAAAAAAGAGATTCTTCTATGTAGACAGCCTTACTACCAACAAATCTGTATGTAAAGAGGTGGCAAAAAAGGCAGGCCTGCCGTTTGCCTCAAGAGATGTGTTTTTAGATAATGTGGATTCATATGCTTACATCTGTGATCAATTGGATAAACTCGTAACCATAGGAGAAAAATGTTCTTATGGTATAGGGACCTGCCATCCACATCCGACAACAATCGCTGTTTTAAAAAAGGAGATCCCTAGATTAAAGAAGCAAGGGGTTGTGATAGAACCAGTTTCTATCCTTGTACATGAGTGATAAATATAATAGAGCTATCTTGGCCTTGTTTAATTGACTATCTTCATTCTTTAAAATATTGTATAATATTGGTATGAAAAGATGGTATGTGGCTCAAACAAATCCAAGGGAAGAAGAGATTGCTATCTCTATCCTTAAACAGCTAGATATTGTTGTTTACCAACCCATGATGCAAAAATATATATTCCATGCCAGAAAAAAGATCTTGAAGAGATACCCTCTCTTCCCTAATTATATATTTGTATAC
>CAZVAH010000220.1:0-3793 GCA_964625035.1 uncultured Bacteriovoracaceae bacterium
CCTGAGGATATTGCCAAAGAGGTTGTAGGGATGGTCCGTTCTGAGATAGGCGCAATTGCATGTCTAAACCAGGTCTGCGTGGTTCCACACCTGCCTAAGACCAGGAGCGGTAAGGTGCTACGTTCTACCATGCGTAAGATTGCAGATAGCGAGTCTTATAATGTCCCATCTACTATAGAAGATCCTGACGTACTGGGAGAGATAGAAGAGGCACTAGAAGGCATCGGCTATGCAAAGCGATGAAAATAGTAAACAGTGAATAGTGAATAGACTTACTTCTATATAATGTTCGTATTTTGAGTGAATCATAAGCAATCTTGAACCAATCGTGAGGCAAAAGAAAATTAGCTTCTTTTTTTATCCCACGATTTTGCATGGATGATGTAAGGAGGTCAATTGAATGAGAGATGAGGATGATATAGGAACAGAGTATGATGTAATAGTTGTAGGTGCTGGGTTTGGTGGTCCAGTGGCTGCCAAAAAGTGCGCTGATGCGGGCCTAAAAACCCTTATGATTGAAAGGGCAGGTAGTGTTGGCGAAAAGGTTATTTCAGGTCTTACAATACCCTTTTATGGCTTTGCCTTTGGCCCCGCATTTATAAGGGATGGCAATCCACCTATAGAGCGGCCTGCAGACGGTATAATCAATTATATTATTAAGGATATAGAAACTGGTGACATTGATATAGATGATTCCCTCAAGATTCCAAAGCCGCTGTCCCCGATAATTGCGTTTGGTTACAATGCTTACTGTAAGCCCTTCTGTGAATGGGAAGCGAAGAAGGCAGTTGAAGCAGGTGTGGAATTAAGGACATCTACCACGGCAGTAGATGTGATAAAAGAAGATGGCCATATCAAAGGCATTGTGACGGACAGCGGACAGAAAATAAGGGCGAAGATCGTGATAAATGCAGAAGGGTCACAGGGTCTACTCGCCATAAAGGCCGGTGTGAGGGAAAAGTATCCACCAGAGGTAATCTCTTTAGCTGATATCTATGACTATGAGATGTCCAAAGAAGATATTGACAAAATTTTTGGGCATACGCTGCGATTTTGCTGGGGATGGGATGAGCAAAAGATAGCACCACCTCTAGGACATGGAAATGGCCTGATGGTTTGGCCTTATAGAGATAGTATACACTTCATGCAGGATCAATGTTTAAGAATAGATCATGGCAAAGTACCAAACCTAAAAAGGTTATTTGGCGAATATCATAAAAATATTACAACAAAAATACCTTGGTGGAAGGAAGAAGTGGTTCCTTATATCAAACTGAGGGCAAGGATGTGGGAAGGGTTTGAAATATTTGTGGGGTTGGATGAAAGACTGCGCAACATGCCTAATCATACAGACGGCATGATCCTCATAGGAGATGTTGCTGGGCTTGAAAGCACAGAGCTATGTGATGGGGTACCAACTGCCTGGTTTTCTGCTGATATCGCTGCCGATGTGGCAATTGAGGCAATAAAGGCAAATGACACATCAAGATCTTTCTTAAAAAGGTACGACAACAGGATAAAGGCGCACCCAATAATTCAATGGGCCATTACAGCTACCAATAGATATAATTTGCGTAAGGCGCAAGAAAGTCACAATGAAAGATTATTGAAGAAACTTATACACGATGGGTGGGGGTTTGGGGTCTTTGGGCATGTGAGTACTCCCCTTTTAAAGATTATTCTCTCTTCGATAAAACATGATCCTACCATTATAACAAAATGGATAAAGATGTATTTCAGGTATTATTATAACTGGCAGCACGAGCGCTACGATTATCGCACAAGGTATGAAAATGATCATAAATTGGTAAAAAGGCCCAAGGGTGGAGAAGCAGTCTTTAGAATTATCTTGTGGTTTATAGATTTCTTGCTTCAATTTTTTAGCCCCCTGATCAAGCTGATAGCCTGTTTTTTAGAACCAGTATCTGTATTCGCCAACCCATTCATGAAGATATCCCTTCCGATAATTGAACCTATATACCAAGGCCTATTAAAGATAATAGATCCTTTGACTGATCCTTTGAGCAAAAAGATGGTGGATTTTGTTGAGAGGGCTGACCCCTCGATATTTGAAGTGTCAGAACCTAAACATCAAAATAAGGAGGTATACGATGGTAAAGACTTTTGAGGAGTTTCCAGGTGTTGAGTGGATCGAGGGCGCTGGTGATTTCATAAAGATAGACAAACAAAAATGCACTGGGTGTGCCAATTGTTTAAGTGTGTGTCTGGCAGGTTGTTATGAAATAGTGAAAAAGAAAGCCAGAATTAAGAGTCTGGAGAAGTGCATGGAGTGTGGCGCATGTTGGTATGTGTGTAAGGATAATGCAATAGATTTCTCATGGCCTCCAGGTGGAACTGGATATAGAAGTGACTGGGGGTGATAAAATGGAAGAAGAGTATGATGTAATAGTTATAGGTGCAGGCTTTGGTGGTCCGGTGGCAGCTAAGAAGTGCGCGGATTTTGGTTTACACACCCTTATGATAGAAAGGGCACAAATCCCTGGAGAGAAGGTCATATCGGGGCTTGTGATACCTGTGTATGGCTTTCTGTATGGCCCGGCATTTATAAGGGATGGTAATCCACCTATAGAGAGGCCGATTTGTTCAGTAGTTAATCGTTTTGTAAGAGATGGTGAAATCTATGCTACAGATCATTCACTCAGAGTTCCGAAACCCCTGGTAGTTGGGTATGCTGCTTATTGCAAACCCTTTTGCACTTGGCTTGCTGATAGGGCTGTTGAATCAGGAGTAGAGTTACGTACTTCTACTACAGCAGTAGATGTGATAAGCGAAAATGGATATGTAAAAGGTGTCATAACGGATAAGGGCGAGGAAATAAGGTCAAAGATCCTAATAGATGCAGGAGGGACACAGAATACGCTCTCAATAAAAGCAGGGATCAGAAAAAAGTTTGTCCCCGAAGCAATCGAACTGTATAAAATCTGGGATTTTGAGATGGCCAAAGGTGATGTTGACAGGATTTTTGGACATAGCATGGAGTTTTTTCATGCCATGCCTGAAGAAAGGATAGGGGCACCGCTAGGGTATGGTTCTACCCTTTACTTCTTTACCTACAGAAACAGCATCCATCCCGGGCTTGGACAATTTTTGGTTACTGAGGGGAAGATTCCAAATGTTGCAAAATTGCTTAATGAGTATTTTGATGATTTCACCAACAAAGTAACCCGGTGGAAGAAAGATATCGCTCCAAAGGTGAAGTTGAGGGGGGTAATGTGGGACGTGTGTCCAATTTACGCCGGCTTGATCCCTGAAATGCGTGAGATGCCCTTTTTTGGAGATGGAATCCTTATCATTGGAGATGCCGCTGGATTTGAAAGTGCTGCATTTGGAGATGGGGTGCCTGCTGCCTGGTTTTCAGCCGATATCGCTGCTGATGTTGCAATAGAATCAATAATGGTTCATGATACCTCTAAATCATTTTTGAGAAGATATGAAGATAGAATAAAGGCTCACCCCTTCATTATACATACGATTTCAGATACCCGTAGATGGGATTTGCGCAGGGTATTAGAGAGCAGAGATGAGGCAGAGCTGAGGAGAAGAATACGTGACCACTGGGGTGTTGGTGCTTTTAAGTATAAGAATATGGGCGGCCCATGTATTAAAGCATCAATGAACTCAATCAAAAAGGATCCGGCTATTATTTCAAAGTGGATGAAGATGTTTAAGAGGTATTACCAGAACTGGGAAAATGATCATTTTGACAGATTATCAACAGATCGAGGAGAAGGCTCAAGTGAAAAGAAGTGAAAAGGTGTCAAGACCTGATAAC
>CAZVAH010000221.1:0-3785 GCA_964625035.1 uncultured Bacteriovoracaceae bacterium
GCCTTAATAGCGGGCTATGATCTGCCAAGGGCCTATACTGCTATAAAAGATCTGATAAGTGATTTAAGGCAAAGCAGAGCAACTGTAGGTGTACCTTCAATCGATGGCATGGAGGTCACACAAACCGGAAAAGATAAAAAGGGCGTAAAAGATGTACATATCAATAATCATAAAAAAGGGAAGCCTGCCCCTGAAAAGATAAAACTTCAGCTTCAGACAAAACTTGAGTTTTTAGGGGGCTACAACCTCCCACCGCTCTCATATTTAAGGGTGCCTGAGTCTCGTAGTAAATCTATGACATCCAAAGAATTAAAGGCAACAGCAGCCCTTATCACTTCAAAACTTAAGGATTTTGGGGTGGATGGGGAAATTATGGATATAACGCCAGGACCTATTATTACCATGTATGAATTCAGGCCTGCCCCTGGAATCAAGATAAACAGGATCGTAGCCCTGGCAGATGATCTGGCTATGGCGTTGAAGGCAACCCCTGTAAGGGTGGTGGCGCCAATCCCTGGTAAGAATGCGGTAGGTATAGAGATCCCAAACCGCAGCCGGGAGACAGTATATTTAAGAAAGATAATAGCAAGCAATGAATTTATCACCGCAACATCTTCGCTCACGCTGGCCTTAGGTACTGATATACAAGGCGCCCCTGTGGTTTCTGACCTGGCAAGGATGCCTCACCTGTTAATAGCAGGGGCCACAGGTACAGGCAAAAGCGTGGGATTAAATGCCATGATCTTGTCTTTACTCTACAGGTGCAGCCCCTCAGAACTAAAATTTATTATGATAGATCCTAAAAGGATCGAGCTTTCCCATTATGATGACATCCCGCATCTTTTGCATCCTGTGGTGACAGACACTAAGGAGGCATTAGCTGTCCTCAAGTGGGCTATCTCTGAGATAGAGATGCGCTATAAACTATTCAAAACCCTTGGTGTAAAGATTATAGATACATACAATAGAAAGGTGAGAAAGACTAACAAGGATGCCCCAACAATACTTGCAACAACAATGAAGGAAGCTGCCCAGCTGGGTATCTTGCCAAAGATTGTATTTGTTGTAGATGAAATGGCTGATCTTATGATGGTAAGCAGGGAGATTGAGGAGTATATTGCAAGGCTTGCCCAGATAGCCAGAGCAGCAGGCATATACATGATAGTAGCAACACAAAGGCCATCGGTTGATGTAATAACAGGTCTTATAAAGGCAAACTTCCCAGCACGGATATCCTTTAGAGTGTCTTCAAAGATAGATTCAAGGACAATCCTGGATGGCTCAGGCGCTGAGCAATTATTGGCCCAGGGAGACATGCTATTCTTATCCCCTGGTTCACCATATCTTAGACGCATCCATAGTGCACTTGTATCAGAAGAGGAAGTAGACAGTGTTGTAGAGTTTATAAGGGAGCAAAAGGCCTCGGATTATGTCAAGAACATAGACGAACATATCGAGCGGATATCTAAGGAGGATAACAACTTAACTCAGCCCCAGGAATATGACCCGATGTATGATCAGGCCTTAGAATTTGTAGTAAACAATGGGAGCGCATCCATCTCGCTTATACAGAGACACCTTAGAGTAGGTTATAACAGGGCTGCGAGAATTATAGAGCAGATGGAAAGAGAGGGTATTGTAGGGCCGGCTGATGTAGCTGGGAAACCAAGAAAGGTGCTGATAAAACCTTATCCAGAGGGGATGGATGAATAAGGTATTATATATATTATTAGGTATCGCTTTCATTTTACCAGGCCATGCCCATGCCCTTACATTAAGTAATATACAGCACAGGTATGCCTCTCATAGGGATTTTATAGTAGAATTTAACCAGGTGACATATCAACGTCTCAAGGGGGGTGAAATCCATTTTGAGGGAAAGGTCTCTTATAAGAAGCCAGGGCATGCCCGTATGGATGTGTATAAACCGCAAAGACAGATAATCCTACTTAAAGAAAATCAGGTGTCAATTTATCTGCCTGAAGAAGATGAGCTTAGTGTACAGGAGATACCACAAGAGATAGCCTCTCAAAATATCCTTGCATTTATGGCAGGCCTTGATACTATAGAAAAGAATTATGAAGTTCAGATAAAGGATGACCACCTCTTACTCACTCCAAAACAAGGCCAGGGGTCTATCGTGGTATGGGTGGATAATGATTATCTCATAAACCGGATACAAGCTGCTGATTTCATCGGCAACCGCATTGATCTGGTATTCCATAACTATATATTTGATCAGGGCCTATCCGATGAGACCTTTTCCATTAAGCATTCACCTTCTGTTCCGTGACCCCTGTTTTCATATAAACACTCTTCACTCTTTATCTCAGGGAATGGGCAATGATCAGTTTTTGAATCTCGCTTGTCCCGGCCCCTATGGGAAAGACCTTGGCATCTCGCATATATCTTTCCACCGGAAATTCCTTCATATAACCGTATCCCCCATGGATATGCACTGCCTCTGCCGTGACCTTAGCCGACATCTCACATGCATAAAGTTTTACCTGTGCGGCCAACATCCTGGCTTCTTTAAATTTACCCTGATCCCATAATGTCAACCCCTTATATGCAAGCAGCCTCGAAGCTTCAATCTCCACCAGCATTGTGGCAAGCTTATCCTGTATCATCTCAAAATTAAATATTGGCTGGCCAAACTGCTCCCTTTCCTTAGAATATCTAAGGGATGCCTCAAAGGCAGCCTGGGCAATACCTATAGCAAGACAGCTCCACATAAATCTCTCCACATCAAGCCCGGAAAACATCTGCCCCAATCCTTTGCCTTCAACACCCCCCATGAGATTTTCTTCAGGCACATGGCAATCTTCCATTATGATCTCGCCTGTGGGCGAGGAGCGCAGACCCATCTTTGAAAGCTTTCTCCCTACCTGATAACCAGGAAAATCCTTCTCTACTATAAAGGCACACAAGCCCTTTGCGCCGATAGACGGATCTGTTGTGGCATATATAAGGGCTATATCTGCAATAGGCGCATTGGATATAAACGTCTTGGTGCCATTTAGAATATATTCATTACCTACCTTGCGGGCACTTGTCTTTAAGGATGTGGCATCTGATCCGGCACCTGGTTCTGTTAGCCCCATGCAACCTCTTTTTTCGCCTTTTGCCAGGATTGACAGATATTTCTTCTTTTGTTCTTCCGTACCATTACGGGCAATATTATTGGCACAAAGTAGACTATGTGACCCAAAAACCGTGGCCACGCCGGCATCAACCTTTCCTAATTCCTCCCCCATCAGTCCAAAGGAAAGGTAGTCTGTGTGCATACCATCATACTCAGGGGGGATACCCATACCCAAAAACCCCAGGGGCTTTGCCTTTTCCCACAGGTCTTCTATAAACTTTTCTTCCAGATCCATCTCCTCGACTAAGGGAGCTATCTCCTTTTCGCTAAACTTCCGAACGGTTTCTTTAAGCATCTTTTGCTCATCAGTTAGATCAAAATTCATATTCACACTCCTTTTATTTTTATTCACTCCTCAAAATATATCCCTGGCCCCCAATAAAAATCAGGGTACATATTAACCTGAAGATATAACTCTATTGTTAAATATTTCAGAAAAAAATTATACGTTATAAAGACTGACTTGTAAATCAAGAAATACCAGAAATTCAACCCAGGGAAGAAAAAGGAACCGGCACAAGGGGGGTGATGAAAATACAAGAGGATGGAGTATTTTCAGGTGAAAACAACTGAGCTTATGAAAATTTCCAGGGGTATTGTGCTGGCCCCCTGCTTTGTGAGAATAAGAATTGACAAAATA
>CAZVAH010000222.1:0-3752 GCA_964625035.1 uncultured Bacteriovoracaceae bacterium
CTTTTTGTTAACATCCAATATATTAGGTGGTGGATATAAAGGAAAGGTATTACCTGTAAACCCGAATAAAAAGTCTATCATGGGGCTCCCGGTATACAACTCTCTAAAAGATATCCAAGAAAATGTGGATCTGGCAGTAATCACCACCCCCGCAAATTCTCTACCCGGTATCTTAAAGGATTGCATTGCCAAAGGTATACACGCGGCAGTAGTTATCACATCAGGATTTAGTGAGGTAGGAGATAAAGGTGCTGAATTGGAAAATAGTATCTCAGAGATTGCCTCTAAAGGGGATCTTACCTTTATAGGCCCTAATACTATGGGGATTGTATCAGCACATAACAATCTTGTGGCTGTGGGGGCCCCGTTAAGTCCTATAGAGGGAGGGCTTGGTATAATCTCTCAAAGTGGGAACTTAGGCGTTCAGATCATCCAATGGGCTATTTCTAAAGGTATTGGTGTAGGTATTTATGCAGGTACAGGAAACGAGGCGCTCCTAAAGACAACAGATATCCTTTCATATCTTGGCTATCAAGACGAAGTGAAGGCAATAGCGCTATATGTGGAAGGTATAGATGATGGAAGGGCATTTATGGAGTTTGCAAGAGAGATAACAAAGGTAAAACCTGTAATAGCACTAAAGGCAGGCAGGACAATAACAGGGTCAATGGCAGCCAAATCTCATACCGGTTCTATGGCAGGCTCTTTTAAGGTATATAGCGCAGTCTTTAAACAAACAGGTGTTATTCAGGTAGACAGCCCATCAGAACTATTAAATGTGGCGGGGGCTATGTCAGTCCTTCCTATCCCAAAGAGTAATCGTGTTGGTATTATGAGTTTGGGTGGTGGCTGGGGTGTGGTTACTGCTGATGAGTGCGAAGGCGCAGGGCTTGAAATTCCTTCCCTATCAGAGGACATTATAAAAGACCTGGATAGCAAGTTGCCAAGCTTTTGGAATAGGGCAAATCCAATAGATTTAGTAGGAGAGCCAGATCCAGATCTTCACATACATGTCCTTAATCTGCTGGCCAATTGGGATAGGGTCGATTCTATTATCGTTCTAGGTATAATAGGACAAACCTCTTTCTATAGAGCCACCCTAGCAAATCAAGAGAAAATTAGCGGCAAAAGGTTTAGGCAAGAGACCATTTACTCTGTGATAAAGGCACGTTCTGATACAGAAAGAAGGATCCTTACAGAGATGGCAAGGCTGCAAAAAAAGACATCTAAACCTATCATCGCAATCTCTCTTGGTGGAGATGATGCGGAATTTGTAATTAAGATAGATGGCTATGGGAGCGTTACCACTCTCTCTACTCCAGAAGAGGCCGTAAATATAATTAAACATATGGTCAGGTATCGAAGATATCTCGATAATCTTTAATATATCAGAGTCAATGTGAAGCTCCCCGCCCACATCAGGTGGGCGGAGCTTCCCTTTACTTTGAGGGATTTTTCCCTCAAACTCCCTTAAAACAACTTTGTTTTTAATTGGGGTATTAAAGGTGCTAAGCCCCTTTAATAATTTACGAAAAATATCAAGCCAATTCATCCCCACCTGAAAGGCGGGGCATTTAAGGATATTTTTCGTAAAATATGATGAGCAAACACATGTTTCATAACTTGACACAAGCACCCTTTTCCTTTAATTATACCAACATGCCTTATATTAAAGAGAGAAGAGCCTTTGTACGTAAACCTTTAAAAGACACCCGCTGTTTTGTGGAACTAAAAGATCAAAAACAAGAGGTTACCATAAATAATGCAAGCAAAGGTGGTGTGTGCATTGCAAGGACGAGACTTTCTGTAGGCACAGTGGTGCGTCTACATCTAGATATCTCCCCACTAGGCCTTGATATTCCACTATACTGTAAGGTAGTGTGGACAGCCTCTGGCCAACCCGAGGAGAAAACAGTGGGCCTTTCTTTCCTTAATACAAACAAAATTCTCTTCAAAGAGGAGTTTACCTTTCTTAGTAAATTTATAGACTCCCTGGATGCAGATCATAAATTCTAGAAAGGTGTTATCCGCCTATCTCATTCATTAAAGAGATCGTCCTGCCATTGTAGTTATAAGACTGCCTATGGGAGATGGGTTTGCTCATTACGCCTTTTTCTATTAACTCTTCCAAGGCTTGATCAGTTATGCCTTTCCTTATAGGGCCTAATATATCCAACTCATAATCAGAGAGCAGACATGGTCTTAGGTGCCCATTTGCAGTAAGGCGTATGCGGTTACATCTACTGCAAAAGCTGTGATCGCTCAATGCGGAGATAAACCCAATCTTCCCTCTTGCCCCAGACAACCTAAAGACCTGGGCAGGCCCGAGACCTGAGGCAATAGGCTCCATTTCACCAAACGATCTTTCAATAATTTGCCTTATCTCATAAGACTTCATTACACTAGAAGGACCAAATTTGCCTGCACAGCCTATAGGCATAAGCTCTATAAACCGCACCTCTATGGGTCTATCTATTGCAAGCCTTATAAATAACGGGACCTCTTCATCATTAAAACCTTTGATTGCAACAACATTTATCTTTACAGGGGAAAAACCCTCGTCCAATGCACTCTCTATACCAAATAAGACCTTATCTAAAGCATCTACTCTGGTAATATAGATAAACTTGTCCTTGTCAAGGGTATCGAGACTGATATTTATTCTATCTATACCTACTGATCTTAAATCTTTTGCCAGGCTGCCAAGAAGCATACCGTTTGTAGTAAGAGATAAGTCGTTTATATTATCAATTTCTTTTATACATTCAAGAAAACCCAATATGCCTCTTCTTACCAGGGGCTCACCCCCAGTTATTCTTATCTTTTCCACTCCCCTTTTGGCGCAGATACAGATGATACGCAAAAACTCTTCATATCTCATGATGGAATCATGAGGTAACCACTGTAATGCTCCCACAGGCATGCAATATCTACATCTAAGATTACATCTGTCTGTAACAGAGATCCGTATGTATCTTATCCTTCTTGAATAATTATCTACCAGGGGTTTCATCTATACTACCTTCTTTCCTACCTTTTCTATTGCCCCATTAAATAAGGCCTTGGTCCCCCCACCTTCCATTACTATCTTGAAGGCATTATCCTTGTCGATTATTTTAGATCCTGCAAGCCATGTGATGCCAGAGGATTTAAACACGTCAGGCAACATGGGGGTAGAGGGCCCCATAAGGATTACATCCCTTGCGTTCTTTGTTAGTTTCAAGATGCCGGGCAAAGTATCATTTAAAAGCGTTGTAGCTGTTATAATCGCTAAATCAGCATCCAAGATACAAGAGGGCATATCCTCAGCAGCACGCATAAGTGAATGTTCTATTTGCCTGTTGTCAAATACAGCAACCTTGCACCCCTTTGCAGATAGTCCTTTTGCAACAGGTTCAATCATGCCCACCATAGCCACTTTATCGCCCTCTTTAATCTCTATTTTATCAAGGGCGTCACAAGGTGTGGCTCCTGATACCCCAGGATTCAACGCATTTATAGTGGCTAAAGCAATAGCCCTTGATATATAATCCTTATTCGCACCCAACTTGAGGATATCTTCTACTGAAGAACCAGCCAACCCTCCTGCCAGATTAAACACATTACAGGACACGCCCTCTATCCAGGAAAGGTTCGCACTAAGCCCAACTCCAAAATGAGCTACTTCTACCGCTATATAGCCGAGACCCAGGACAACTCTGGAAACAACAAGCTTTTTAGGCTCATCCTCTATTACATCTATAATCTTAGTC
>CAZVAH010000223.1:0-3751 GCA_964625035.1 uncultured Bacteriovoracaceae bacterium
TAGCAGCACCTCTTTTTAAGGCAGCATCAAGTATATCTTTATCCGGGGTGTAACTTTTGGGGCATGCAATCCAAAGCTCAAACCCCAAGAGGCTGGCAGCATTTATCCATGAATTTGCCATATTGTTGCCATCACCTATCCAGGCTATCTTCTTGTGATTCAAGGGGCCAAACCTGGTGTTAAGTGTAAAACAGTCAGAGAGCACCTGACAGGGATGAACAAGATCTGTAAGTGCGTTTACAACAGGTATGCTTGCTGAGGAAGCCATTTCCTCTATCCTGGAGTGGGCAAATGTCCTCATGACTATACCATCGCAATAGCCGGACAGAATCCTTGCCGTATCCTTTATAGGCTCGCCTCTTCCCAACTGGGAGGCCTCCGGGGTTAGGATGATTGGGTGTCCACCGAGGTTGAATATCCCCACCTCGAAGGAAATCCTTGTCCTGGTAGAGGGCTTTTCAAATATCAGCACAATACTCTTGCCATCAAGAGACTTATCTACTACTCCTTTCTTGAAGGCCTTGGCCCGTGTAAATATATAAGAAACATCTTGGGCCCCAAGGGTTGCAATGGAAAGAAAATCCCTTTTATTCAAGTCAGATCCCCTTTTCTTTTAACATATTATCTATTATATCAACGGCCTGGTCAATCTCAGCTGTTGAGATAATAAGTGGAGGCACCAGTCTTAATATATGGCCCTTTATTACATTGAGCATAATCCCCTTGGTTAGCCCTTCTATTGGCATAAAGGATATATCGGTATCAAACTCTACAGCCACCATAAGGCCTTTTCCCCTGATCTCTATAATGCTGGGATGGGCCTTTCTTAATTCACCAAGACACTGCTTTAGATACAGGCCTTTTTGGAGACTACTATCTGGTATGTCTTCATCTATCATAGTGTTAAGTGTAGCAATTCCTGCACTCATTGCCAAGGGGTTTCCCCCAAATGTAGACGCATGGTTCCCGGGCTCAAATGCAGATGCCACTTCGGGTTTGGCAATCACGGCACCGGCAGGGAATCCATTTGCCAGGGCCTTTGCCATGGTCATTATATCAGGGTTTGCATCCTCATACATATAAGCAAAGAGTTTGCCTGTTCTGCTACATCCGGTCTGTATCTCATCAGCTACAAACAAGAGATTATGATGATCACACACATCCCTTACCTGTTTTAGATAGCCCGGGGGAGGGACTTGTATACCGCTTTCTCCCTGGATTGGCTCGAGCATAACAGCTGCTGTCTTATCATCAATGGCAGCCTCTAATGCATTAATATTACCAAAGGCCACAGTTACAAAGCCGGCAGGCATGGGAGCAAAACCCAGTTTGAATCTAGCTTGGCCTGTAGCTGCCACAGTTGCCAAAGTCCTTCCATGGAAGGATCCTTCCATGGTAATGATCTTGGTTTTGTGCCCTGACTTTTTGTTGTAGTATCGCCTTACCAATTTGATTGCTGCCTCATTTGCCTCTGCTCCTGAGTTACAGAAAAAGACTTTCCCATCGAATGTATTCTCTGATATCAACTGAGCTAATCTAGCCTGCTGGGGTATGCTATAAAGATTGGAACAATGAAATAACTTCTGGGCCTGGGTTGTCAGTGCCTCTACTACAGCATGGTGGCAGTGCCCAAGACTACATACAGCAATGCCTGCTACCATATCCAGATAACACTTCCCCTTATCATCCCACACCAGGCAACCTTTACCCTTAACCAGGTTTACTGGTAATCTGGCATAGGTATTCATTAAATAATCCATATAATCCTACCTCTTTACTATCTGAGTGCCTATACCAGAATCAGTAAATAATTCCAGAAGGATTGAATATGGGGCCCTCCCATCTATTATATGGGCCTTGGTTATGCCTTTATCCAATGCCCTTTTACAGCACTCAAGCTTTGGTATCATACCACCCGTGACCGCACAAGTATCTATCAGCACAGGTATCTCTTTATAATCTATACTGGATATAAGCCTTCCATCTCTATCTAAAACGCCTTTCTCATCGGTGAGGATGATAAATTTTTCAGCCACTAAACTAGTTGCAATCTCTGCTGCAACTGAATCTGCATTTATGTTGTAGGTTTGACCATCTGCTCCTACACCAAGTGGCGCTATGACAGGGATAAATCCTTCGTTTTCTACTGTATCTATAATCTTGGGATCTACCTTTGTCACCTCTCCCACGTAGCCCATATCTATAGGTTCGAGTCCATTTTCATCGCGTGTGTTCTGTGGGGTATAGAGTTTTTCTGCCTGGATAAGCCCCCCATCTTTGCCAGAAAGCCCTACAGCGCGACCGCCCTCAGTATTTATCAGATTCACGACATCTTTATTTACCCATCCTGCAAGGACCATCTCTACTATTTTCATGGTCTTTGAATCAGTCACCCTTCTTCCGTTCACAAACCTTGATTCCATCCCCATTTGTTTCAGGGCCTCTCCTATCTGAGGCCCGCCACCATGCACTATAGCTATATCTATACCCACATATTTGAGTAATGTTATCTGCTTGGCGAACATCTTTTTCAGTTCCGGGTCTGCCATGGCGTGTCCGCCATATTTTATTACCATCCTCTTATTCCTGAAATCCCTTATGTAAGGCAAGGCCTCTATAAGTATCTTTGCCCTTTGTATAGCATGTTCCATAAAAACAACCTCTTTTGTACGGATGTCACCTTATTAGCATCCATAAATCATATATTCCAGTGTAAAAATACGGGTGATAGGAGTAGGGGGCCGGATCTTCAAACTTCACTTAATATCTCCTTTACTATCCCAAATTAATGCTTATGTCCTTATGTCAAGTTTGCTCGGTCTTAAAGTTTTCTCAGCAAATGAACCGATATTAGCAATCATAGGTAAAGATGGTTCAGGGATTTCAAACTCTGTCAGTTATGAAAAAGGAGAGCACATGCCTAAGAAACCAAGCTATAAAGAAATAGAACAAAGGGTCAAGGAATTAGAAAAGGAAACTGTTGACCGCAAGTGGGTTGAGGAGAGATCTACTACAATTATACAGACTACCCTTGACGGTTTCTGGATTAACGATATAAAAGGTCAAATTCTAGATGTCAACGATTCATACTGTCTAATGACAGGTTATACCCGTGAAGAACTGCTTGCTATGTCCATACCTGATCTCGAAGAAGTAGAAAAGCCTAAAGAGACAGCCAAACACATAAAAAAGATAATTAAGCAGGGATACGACCGTTTTGAATCACGTCATAGGCGCAAGGATGGCAAGATCATCGAGGTTGAAGTCAGTGTGAAGTATCTTGATGTAGGCGGAGGGCAAATGGTTGCATTTGTCCGCGACATCACCGAACGCAAGAAGGCAGAGGATGCGCTTGAGAAGAGCGAGGAAAAATATCGTGACATGTTTGAGAACGTATCTGACTTTTTATATTTTCACGATTTAGAAGGAAATTTTACTGAGACTAATCTGGTTATGAAAGAGGACTATGGATTCACTGAGAATGATATAGCTAATAGAAATATAAAAGATTTTATCCCTGAACGTTATAGGCATCTATTTAAAGGTTATATAAAGAGAATAAAGGAAAAAGGGAAAGATGAGGGTTTAATGGCAATAATGATAAAGGATGGTTGTGAACGTATCATAGAATATAGGAATTCTCTAGTCTATGACTCAAAAGGACCAATTGGGGTTCGGGGCGTGGCCAGGGACATTACCGAGCGTATACAAGCAAAGAGGGAGATTAAAGAGAGCGAGGAAAAATGTAAGT
>CAZVAH010000224.1:0-3739 GCA_964625035.1 uncultured Bacteriovoracaceae bacterium
GGTGAACAGGATCGGGATAGCAAAAAGCAAGGAGGTGACTTTGAAAGGCGAGCCAATAGGGGCCAATGAGGCCTACAGCATAGGGCTCGTAAACCGAGTAGTAGCTCCAGAGCACTTCAGAGATGAGGCTTTTTCATGGGCAAAGACGCTTGCGAGCAGACCAATAGAAGCGGTGCGTGCACTGAAAAGATCCTTTGACGTGATTACCAGATTAGATTCCAGGGCAGCTATTGAATATGAGGTGGAAAAGGCTGCAGGTTTTCTCACCAATAAAGACATCAGGGCTCGCATGAGAGATCTTTTGATAAAAAAAGCCCATTAAGACAAGGATTAAGCCTGCAATATCTTGAAGATTTTAGACCTGTATGACAGACTGGCTAGGTATTACGGACCATCAGGGTGGTGGCCAGGCCAAACACCTTTAGAGATCATTGTAGGTGCTGTACTGACGCAGAATACTGCATGGAAAAATGTAGAAAAGGCACTGGCCAACCTAAAGGAAGCAGGGATCCTGGATATAAATGCCCTATATAATATTAGCCATGAGAAGCTTGCATCCCTTATAAGGCCTTCTGGTTACTATAATATCAAGGCTAATAGATTGAAAAATCTTATATCCATGATCATGGATACATCAGGAGATAATCTTGATGACTTCTTGAATGAAGATACCAATACCTTAAGAGAAAGACTGCTTTTTGTAAGAGGTATAGGTAAAGAAACAGCAGATAGCATATGCTGTTATGGGGCGGAAAAATTGGTCTTTGTGGTGGATGCATATACCAAGAGGATCCTAAAACGCCATAGTGTTATTGAGAGTACATGGGATTACGACCAGATCCAGGGGTTATTTGAATCAAGGCTCCCTAGTAGTGTCCAGGTCTATAAGGATCTTCATGCCTACATGGTGTTTATGGGTAAAGAATTCTGCAAGGCTTCAAGCCCAAAGTGCGATGCATGTCCCCTAAAAGACTGGTGAGACTTTGTTTCATTTCTATCGTGATTGCCAGAATCCATGTGAGTAGACTTTACGAAAAATATCCTTAAATGCCCCGCCTTGTAGGTGGGGAGCTTCACCCAAATCCTAGCGCTCTGCCACAGTTGTAGATGATAAAGCTCATGACCCAGGCCAGGAGCAGGGAGTACGTTGATCCGAACAATGCCCATCGAAGCGAGTTCATTTCAGTCTTCATGGTGGCAAACGTGGCAATACACGGTATATACAATAAGGCAAATACCATAAATACATAGGCCGTAAGTGGTGTCATTCCTGATGACTGTAAGGCAGTCCCCAGTCTGTGTTCATCCTCTGTGGCATATATTACACCCATAGTACTTACTACGATCTCCTTGGCAGTTATACCGGCAAGGAGGGCCACTGATCCCTTCCAATCCAGGCCTAAGGGTTCCATGACAGGTTCTATTATAGAGCCTATCTTCCCCAGGTATGTCTCATGCAACGGGGCATCTTTAGGAAGAGTTGAAAGCGCCCACACCACTATTGATCCTATCAGGATTATCCCCCCCATCTTTTTCAGAAACTGCTTGGAGCGCTCCCACATGTGTATGATAAGCCCCTGGAGGGTAGGGGCCCTGTATGGCGGCAGCTCCATAACAAATGGTGCTGATCTGCCCCTTAAGATGGTCTTATTAAATATCTGGCCTATAACAACTGCCATTACTATCCCCAGCACATAGATAGAAAAGACCACCATGCCCGCGTGTTGCGCAAAGAATGTGCCTGCAAGCAGAATATATATGGGGAGCCTTGCAGAGCATGACATGAATGGATTTATAAGGATAGAGAGTTTCCGATCTCTGTCAGACTCCAGCACCCTGGTTGCCATAATAGCAGGAACATTGCACCCAAACCCCATTATCATGGGTATGAATGCCTTCCCGTGAAGCCCAAGGGTATGCATGCCCTTGTCCATCAAAAATGCTGCCCTTGCCATGTAGCCTGTGTCTTCAAACAGTGCGATACAGAAAAACAATATCATGATATTAGGCAAGAATATGGCAACGCTGCCCACGCCACCTATGATGCCATCCACTATGAGAGATTTTAACATGCCATCTGCCATGAAGGCGCTTATGATATTTCCGATCCAGTCTATACTTAAGCCTATCCAGCCCATAGGGTATGCCCCAAGAGAAAATGTTAGTCCAAACATGGCCCAGATAAAAAATATAAATATGGGTATGCCTATAATTTTATTGGTGAGGGCGAGATCGATCTTCTGGCTCAAATCTATTCTGCCTTTGGTCTTAATTTTAAGGCATTCCTTAAGCAGGCCATTGATAAAACCATATCTAAACTCAGCAGCTATTATCTCGGGGTCATCACCCATGATCTTTTTGATGTGTGTCCTGGATGTATCTGTCTGTTCAAGGATGGCCTTTGCGCCTGAAAATTCCCGGGTTACAATATCCTTTACATCCTCATCACCTTCCAAGAGTTTTAAGGCAATCCACCTGGCGTGGTACTGATCGTTAAAATTTGGATCGCCTTCTATGGATTTTTCAATCTCTGAGATCGCATTCTCCAACTCCATTCCATACGGAACATGGATATGCCTTGACCTGGGTGCTTTGCCTTTTGCCACCTCTACGGCCTTATCCAGAAGAGAAGATACCCCTTTTCCTGTTGTCCCGACAGTGAAAACAATAGGTGCGCCCATGCCTGCTGCAAGTATACCCTCATCTATGATCATCCCCTTTGACTGGGCAATGTCTGTCATATTGAGAGCAAGGATTAAGGGAATGCCAATCTCTACGACCTGGGTGGCAAGATATAGATTTCTCTCCAGGTTTGATGTGTCTAGCACATCTATGACTACATCCGGCTTTTCCTTTACTATATAGGTTCTGGCTATCTTCTCTTCTATGGAATACGGGGTGAGGCTATACGTACCGGGCAGGTCTATAATACAGATATCTTCTTCGCCATGGGTGAAACAATGCCTTACTATCGCCTCTTTTTTTTCAACAGTAACACCAGGCCAGTTGCCCACCTTTTGCCTGGTGCCTGTGATACGATTAAATATGGTGGTCTTACCTGAATTGGGATTTCCTGCTATGGCTACCTTTATCATATCATAACAATGAGAAATCTTTATCTCACAATAATCTTTTCAGCCTCTTCCACACGAAGTGATACATGGTAGTCCTTAATAATCACCTCTATGGGGTCGTTTAGGGGTGCATATTTTTCCACGTATATATCAACTCCCCTTATAAAACCCATTTCTAATAGCCTTTGCCTGAATCGAACAGGGCCCTCCAGCCTTGAGACGGTAGCAGTCTCGCCCTCATTGAGTTCACTAAGCCTCTTCATCCATGACCTCCACTATGATCTTCATCGCATGCCCCCTGCCTAATGCAAGACTGGCCCCATTCTTCTGAACTATCACAGGCCCGCGGAAAAGATTTTGTATTACAATCAGTTTTTGCCCTGTTCCAAGGCCCATCTCTGAAAGCCTGAGGCGCATCTTGTATCCGCCCATCAGCTTTTTTATCTTTACCGTTGCCCCGGATTTGCACTCTCCCAGGGATTTAAGTTGATACCCGTGTTCTGTCTTGATGCTCATGCCTTACGGTAACTAGTACACTCCATAGGTTGTGTCAAATTGAAATTGTGCCAAGACCAGTTAAACCAACCAAACCAATTAAACCAATCAAACCAAATTATCTACCGCCTTCAAAGTTGACAATTTCGTAAAAAGCTAGATTATGCCGC
>CAZVAH010000225.1:0-3726 GCA_964625035.1 uncultured Bacteriovoracaceae bacterium
TCTCCTTTCGTACATCATATGCATGACGTGGAGTAAGCACGCCATGCGGGAGACGCAGACAGGCTGACCCTCGATCCCTGATCCCTGACAGCTGCCTCCTTCATATAAACCCCCTTGACCTTCCAGCCACAACGAATAATGAAAACATGACATTTTCATATAAATAGACTGATTTCAAGGAGATATTATACGGGCTAACATTAAAAATAGCTCACTTAAAGCAACCTTTAAATTTATGTTATCATTCACTCCGCATCTTACTTCATGAATACAATCCAAAATCTGACTGATGTCATAGGACGTTATGTGCCTAAAAGGTATGCCATAAAGGTCCTTGTTAATAATATTATCTCCACCATCTTTCATAACTATAATATCCCTTATCACAGATTCTATAGTGGAAATCATGATAGGGGTAAGATCTCTATTGGCTTTGGCAGAAGAGGCTAGATTAGATGCAAGACTAAATGGACTATAACCCTTGAAAAGGGACATGATTTCTTTTCTGCACTCAAGTATGAAATCGGCATCAGACGATGCCATAGCACCTATAGCTCCAGAAGAAAGGCTTACTACAAACGGATCTATCTTGCTTTGTGTCATCTCATAAATAGCCTTTGGATCTATCGGGGTAAATCTTATCCTTTGACACCTGGAAATAATAGTAGGCAGTAAGAGACTGGGCTTGTGAGCAATAAGTATAAATATGGTTGTATCTGGGGGTTCCTCTAAAGTCTTTAGAATTGCATTCGAACTGGCTTGATTCATCAGTTCAGCAGGTTCTATTATAACTACCCTGAACCTTGCTTCAAAAGGTCTTAAAGCGATCCCTTCAAGTGCATTCCTTACATCTTCTACCTTTATCCAGCTCCCACTTTTCAGGCCAATCTTTATTAGATCAGGGTGATTTCCTGATAAGGCCTTTATGCATGAAGGACATGCATCACATGGATCCCCAGGAGTCTTAAGGCAATTGATGGCCTTGAAGAATTCCACAGCCACCAGGGTCTTACCCAGGCCTTTTATACCTGCAAAGAGATACGCATGATCCATCTGACCTGAGGCAATATGTGATTTTAGCATCTCTATCTGGGATAAGTGTCCTATCACATCCTTCCACATATAATTTATGTTATCCTATACCATCAATATAGGCAACACTTACAAAAAGATGATGTCCATTGTTCCGCCATCGCCGGACATTAACTACAAAACCCTTGCCCTTTAAGATACTAATGATTAAAGGAGTCTCTTATGGACTTTAGAGACATATATTGCAAGTGGTGTGCTTTGAGAACAAGCCCTCTTAAAGAATGTATGCCCTGCCCTAAGTATCTAAAATACTTTACGCACAAAGATATAGTCCTGGATGCAAATACATTCTGCCATGCATGTGCTCACAACAATGATAAAGAGATGCACGCATTCTGTACTACCAAATTTATTTTATCAAGAAGATTCAGATGAAACCTTTGAATATTATAAATTCAAAGCCGTGTGGATAAAAGACAATAAATAAGATTCATGTATTAAGTATTATTTTTATACCATAAGAGTGATGTGGCTATGGTAAGATGCAGCAAAGAGGTTGGCATATCAATATCTCAGCCCTGATATAAACGACTATGTGAAAGAGGTGTGTCAAAAGATTATAGAAAAGATAGGTCTATAAAATTATCGATAGCCATAAGTGTGATGTTTAGCTAAAGAAAAGATTGATACTTAAGATATATCATATTAGAATTAACAATTAATCTCACTTATGGCGATATAACAACTTGGAGGTCATAAAATTTTAGTATGTGGTTTAGAAAGAATAATATCAACTTTTTTAATATGTTATATGATCAAGGCAATAAAACTCTTGAGGGGTTAGATGCCCTGTGTGCATTTGTCTCAAATGCAACAAAAGAAAATGCAGCAAGGGTAAAAGAGATAGAGAAAGAGGCAGATGAACTTCGCAGGATCATAATAGAGGAACTCAATCAGACATTCACCACACCCATAGACAGAGAGGACATATTTGCCCTATCCAGGGCAGTAGATGATGTGATGGATTATGCATGTACTACTGTATATGAGATGCAGATCTATAAGGTGGCCACAGACACATTCATCAATAGAATGATAGGTATCCTGAAAAAGGCAGGAACAGAATTGGTAGCTGCATTAAAGAATCTGCATCGATATCCCAACATTGCCATGGAGCATGCAACACAGGCAAAGGTATACGAAAACAAGATGGAAAGGGCCTATCGTGAGGCCCTGGGGAAATTGTTTGAAGGAGATGATCCCATATACATGCTGAAGATGAGAGAGATTTACAGACACCTGAGTAACGCTGCAGATCGCAGTGATGAGGCTGCAAATATAATAGGCGATATAATAGTCAAGATGAGATAAGGTTGTTAGATCAATAGAATAATATATAGAATAAGGGGGACTCCATGAATATATACTCCTGGGTAGATCAGAATGCCAAAGAGAAACCCAAAAAGACCTGTATACTATATAAAGACCAAGACATAACCTTTTATGAATTGGATAAAATGGCATCTGCTTTTGCTACGGCATTGAGAGGCCGTGGTATTAAAAAGGGGACCCCTATTGCCCTTATGCTACCCAACATGCCTGAGTTTATAATATCTTATATGACTATAATAGGAATGGGCGGTGTCGTAATCCCTGTAAATCCGTCGTATACCTCCAGGGAATTGCAACATATACTTAAAGACTCAAAGGCCAAAGGTATTATACTGGAGAATTCAAGAGTCGAAAGATATTCTAAGATAAAAGACATATGTCCGCTTGATATTGTAATCACCACAGGTGAAGGCGGTAATTTTGACTCCTGGATCGCAGGCCCCTCTCACAAAATAATAGAGGATATGGACCCTGATGATGTGGCTGTTATGGTATATTCAGCCGGCCTTACAGGGGTTCCAATGGGTGTTATGCTCACACACAGAAATCTGGATCATAACTCTGATCTTTTGAGGACCTGTGTGGGTGCTGATGAGACAGACACTACTCTTACATTAATTCCCTGCTTTCATACATTTAGTGTGTCTGCAAATATGCTGCCAATGCTCCGCTCAGGTGGGACTATATATCTCATGAAAAAGATAGACTTTAAAGAACTACATCATGCACTTACAGATGGGGGGGTAAGTATTATCAATGGGGTGCCAACATTATTCTATGCGCTATTACATTACCCTGATTTAAATGACATAGATTATTCACAGATGAAGGTTTTAATCGCTGGTGGCTCAGCTCTTTCTTTAGAGGTATATAATGGATTTAAAGACAAGTTTCATACAGATATAAGGCAAGGCTACGGGCTTACTGAAGCATCTCCTGTATGTACGGTAAACAATATCCATATAAAGATAAAACCTGAATCAATAGGAAAGACTGTACCACATGTAAAGGCCAGAATAACGGGCGACAATGGGAATACACTTGGCCCTAATCAGGGGGGTGAGCTCATATTTGAAGGCCCAAATGTCATGAAAGGATATTATAAAAGGCCAAAAGAGACATCTGATGTTATAAAAGACGGGTGGTTATATACAGGTGACCTTGGATATATGGACGAAGATGGATACATTTATATTACAGGCTATAAAAAAGAGATGATTATCACTTCAGGTTTTAATGTCTACTGTAAAGAGGTGGAAGCGGTTCTCAACTCGCATCCTGAGGTCAAAGACTCTGCTATCA
>CAZVAH010000226.1:0-3725 GCA_964625035.1 uncultured Bacteriovoracaceae bacterium
TCTTCAAATAGCTGATACGGGCATTTTTCCCTTGGAAATTCTGAATCCGTACTATTAAATTCTATTAGGATTTTCTCCCTTTCATCCTTACTTAGTATTTCGTATTCAGATATAAGTTTTTCTGGATTTTCTACAATCCTATTTAATAAATTGGAGAAATAATTTGAGATTCTCTGTATGGTGTCTCTATTAAACAGGTCTGTATTATATTCAACCTGGGCTTCAAGTCGGTCACTAAATTCGGACACATACAGGCTTAGGCCAAATTTTGCTGTCTTTTGCTCTTCTTCAATACCTCTAAACGTAATACCGCCTACACTATCGACATTAAAGATGTCTGCCTCATTTTGCAGCACAAACAATACATTAAATATAGGGCTCCTGCTTGTATCCCTTACTGGATTGAGCAGATCTATTAATTTGTCAAATGGATAATCCTGATTTGCATACGCACCTAGACACGTCTCTTTTACCTGATCAAGTAATTCAGTAAAGCTCGGATTACCACTAAGATCTGTCCTTAAGGCCAGTGTGTTTACAAAAAACCCAATAAGCTCCTCTAAATCATGATGATTCCTCCCTGCGTTTGGAGAACCAACTATAATGTCCTCCTGATGCGTTAACCTCATAAGTAGAACATCTAAACTGGCAAGTAACATCATAAATAGTGTGACATCTTGATCCCTTATGAGCCCTTTTATCTTTGACGTAATACCTGGCCCAATTGTAAATTTATACACAGAACCGTTTTGTGTCTCTATTGGCGGTCTCGGACGATCTGTAGGAAGATCTAATACAGGTAGCCCACCACCTAACCTCTCAAGCCAGTATTCCTCCTGATCTTTTAGCCTATTACCCTCTAATAAAGAGTTCTGCCAATAAGCAAAATCTCTGTACTGAATACGTAACCCGGGTAGCTTAGGTGTCTCACCCCTTGAAAAGGCAATGTAGCTTGAGACTACCTCCTTTATCAAAATGTCCATGGACCAACCATCAGAGATGATATGATGCATCGTAAATACAAAAAGATAGCTACTATCAGAGATCTTGAATAGCTTTGTCCTGAAGAGCGGCCCTTTTGATAAATCAAAAGGCCTCATAACCTCTTCAAGGGCAACCTCACTTAAATCATCCTTACCCGTATTTGCTAGATCCACAACATCCAGGCTCACCTTAAAATCATCCCATATTTCCTGTACAGGTTCACCATCTATATCCTTAAATACAGTCCTTAATGACTCATGCCTATCAACAACTACCTGTAGGGCATCCCTCATTGCACCTACATCTAAATCACCTTCCAAAATCACAGCCATAGGTATGTTGTACGTGGCAGTACCGGGTATCATCTGATCCAAAAACCACAAGCGCTTTTGTGCATGTGATAATTCATAATGATCCTGCTTTGGTAGAACTTCTATCTGCCTGTACTTATACTCAGAACTGTCAAGTGAGGCTATAACCCTGCAAAGACCCTCTACGGTAGGCTCCTCAAATACACTGCGTACAGCTAAATCAACCCCTATCTTCTTCTTTATCCTGGAAACTACTTGCATTACCTTTAAAGAATGTCCACCTAAGTCAAAAAAGTTGTCATAGACACCTACCCTGTCTACACCAAGCACCTCTTTCCATATATCTGCTATGGCCTGTTCTGTCTTATCACGCGGGGCTACATACTCTATACCTGTGTCCGGGCGCAGGTCTTCCGGCTCTGGAAGGGCAGATCTATCCACTTTACCACTCGGGTTTAGAGGCAATACGTCAAGTAGAACAAACCTCAGAGGTATCATATAATCAGGGAGCATCTTGCTTAAGAATTCTCTTAAATGTGAAACAGATATCTCTTTTCCCGATACATAATACGCCACCAGATATTTTGTGCCGGTACTATCCTCTTTATCAATAACCACACAATCACTTATATCAGGATGTCCTGAAAGAATATCCTCTATCTCTCCTAATTCTATACGAAAACCTCTTATCTTTACCTGATAGTCCATCCTGCCCAAGAACTCTATATTTCCATCAGGAAGCCACCTGCCTAAGTCACCTGTTTTATATAAGATTCCGTTATTACTAACTGGGTCTTGTATAAAGTTCTGCTTTGTCTTTTCAGGGTTACCTAAATATCCCTTTGCAAGCCCATCCCCTCCTATATATATCTCACCAGTTATTCCAACAGGCATTAGATTCAAATTGCCATCAAGTATATATATCCTTGTATTGGCAATAGGCCTGCCTATAGGAACATAAGCCATAGAGCTTAGAGACCCAAGATCAACGTGAAAATACGTGGAATCAACACTACTTTCTGTGACCCCATATACATTTGTCCATTTCATATCTTTACCAAATGGGCTCTCATAAAAACGCTTAACAAGACTTGTGGCCAGGGGCTCGCCTCCGATAATAACATGCTTTAATTTAAGGTCTTGTTTATTGGCAATTCCACTGTTTACCATCAGATCCCACAGAGAAGGCGTACCATCAATAATCTCAATATTATGCTTTAATATGTAAGGGATCAATAAACTCATATCTCTCTTAATATAGCCAGGGATGGGATATAAGCTATGCCCTAACAATAAACTGGCGAATATCTGCTGGACAGATGCATCAAATGTAAAGGATGCCACCTGAGCCACATTTAAAGGTGCACTGTAATTAGAATAGATCTCTTTTTGTAATGCAAATACAAGGTTTACAACCCCTTTATGAGGCACTAAAGTGCCCTTGGGCCTTCCTGTAGATCCAGATGTGTATATAGCATAAGCGATGTCTTCAGGGGTATTTACATGATCGGGATTGGTGCAATCATAGCAGGATATTGTATCCCAATCTCTATCCAAGGATAGGGTATCTATTTTATAATCCGGAAGCCTATCCAATAATTTTTCCGTGGTAATAATTACTGGGGCATTACTATTTTTGAGTATATATTCAATACGCCCCTTAGGAAATTCAGGGTCTATAGGCAGATATACGCCCCCTGCCTTCAAGATACCCACAATAGCCGTAATTGTCTCTATTGGAGACTCAATCATAATGGCCACAAGATCGTGAGGGTCTACGCCCTTATCTCTCAGATAATGGGCTAGGTGGTTAGCATTTATATTTAACTCCCTATAAGTAAGAGATTCATCATCAAATGAAACGGCTATTCTATCTGGCACCTCTTCCACCTTAGATTCAAAGAGATCAACCAGAGTCATATCTTTGGGATAGGGCACATCTGTATCATTAAAATTCCTAATCAGCAGTCTCTTCTCATCATGGCTCAAAAGTTCCAGGTGAGAAATGGTAGCGTTAGTATCTTGGACCATATTAAGCAAAAGGTTTCTAAGATGGCCAATCATATGCTCAATGGTTGCATCCTCAAATAGATCTTTGGCATACTCCAGACACAATTCCATCTTAGAGCCTGGCCTTATTACAAGTGTAAGATCATAATGCGTCATCTCCTGGGCATTAAAGTCTGATATACGAATTTGACCATCTATATCCGTACCTTCAAAATTTGTAGGGTAATTCTCAAATATTACTATACTATCAAAAAGGCTTTTGCTTCCTGAAACACTACTGCATGTCTTAACATCTGGCAGCAAAGAATATCCATATTCTTGTATATTCAAAGACTGTGCTAGTATCTCTTTAAATAATAGATCTCTAATATTTGCATAATTATTACACTTAACCCTTACTGGATGTGTATTGATAAACCA
>CAZVAH010000227.1:0-1417 GCA_964625035.1 uncultured Bacteriovoracaceae bacterium
ACCCACAGTGATTGCATCTGCCTATCACCCACAGGCGGTAAGCTCCATACTTGATGCTATGGACATAGGCACTATAGTGCCCCCCAGGCAGAAAAAGAAGTTGAGTCAGAGGGGCCACTGGATTAGCTTTGTGACAAGACCAAAGGGAAGGATAGAGGTGGATACAGGCGCCCAGAAGATGATTGTAAGCGCCGGCAAGAGCCTGCTCCCATCCGGGATAGTTCGTGCAGAAGGAGACTTTGAGGCAGGAGATTCAGTGGAAATCTTGGATACTGAAAGAAATGTTATTGCAATAGGGCTATCTAATTTTAACCTGCGTGAGGTCATTCAGATAAAAGGTGCGAAGACAAAAGATCTCTTTAATATATTGGGTAAAGAGGCCAATGAAGAGGTTGTACATAGAAATAATATGATATTAAAAAAGGAGATGTTATAATGGTAATGGCTGATGTAAAGACTATCTCCAATCAGGCGAGGGGTGCATCGAGAGAACTTGCCTTTGCCTCAAGCGAGCTAAAGGCCACTACCCTTAATAAGATGGCGGTTGCCCTAAGGAAGGAAGTCCCTTTCTTACAGGCAGAAAACAAAAAGGATGTGGACTGTGCCATAGAAAAGGGTTTAAGTAAGGTCATGATAGACAGGCTCAAACTTACTGATAGAGTTATAGAGTCTATGGCAGTGTCATTGGATGAGATAGCAGCCCTACCTGATCCAGTTGGTAAGATATCTGACATAACAAGACGTCCGAATGGTCTTTTGGTAGGAAAGATGCGTATTCCACTAGGTGTAATAGGCATGATATATGAGTCCAGACCAAATGTGACATCAGATGCAGCAGGGCTTTGTATTAAGTCAGGTAATGCAGTCATATTAAGAGGTGGCTCTGAGGCATTTAATTCGAACATGGCCATAGCAAAGGTATTAAGGCAGGCATTAGAAGACTCAGGTATAGACCCGAATGCAATGAGTATCATACCTGTTACAGACAGAAGTGCTGTAATAGAGATGCTTACCTTAGAGGATGATATAGATCTTATCATACCAAGAGGAGGAGAAGATCTTATAAGGACTGTAGTCCAAAACTCCAGGATTCCTGTTTTAAAGCATTATAAAGGTGTATGTCATATATTTGTGGACAGGGATGCAGACTTGGATAAGGCATATAAGATATGCTTAAATGCAAAGGTTCAGAAATCTTCTGTATGTAATGCCATGGAGACATTACTTGTAGATATGGGCGTTGCAGATAAATTTTTACCTGAGATGATAAGGCAGTTTAAAGGGCATGACGTTGAGATAAGGGGATGTGAAAAGACTGCATCTCTTATCCCGGGGATAAAAAGCGCCACTGAACAGGATTGGTATGAGGAATATCTGGATCTCATACTTGCCATCAAGGTGGTGGATAATATAAAAG
>CAZVAH010000227.1:1427-3715 GCA_964625035.1 uncultured Bacteriovoracaceae bacterium
AAACTATAGCCGTGCCATGGAGTTCTTGAAACAAATAGATTCATCCACTGTACTGGTAAATGCCAGCACAAGATTCTCTGATGGCGGGGAGTTTGGTCTTGGTGCAGAGGTGGGCATTAGCACATCAAAAATCCATGCGTATGGCCCTATGGGCATAGAAGACCTTACAATAGAAAAGTTTATCTGTTTTGGAGATGGCCAGATAAGGCAATGAAGGTAGGTATATTCGGAGGTACATTCAATCCTATTCATATAGGTCACTTAAGGGCGGCTCAGGAGGTAAAAGAAAAAATGCCTCTGGATAGGATAGTATTTGTCCCATCTTATATACCCCCTCACAAAGACCTGGCTGATAATGTTCCGGGGCATAAGAGGTTAGAGATTGTAAAAAGGGCTATAGAATCAACTCCTTGTTTTGATGTCTCAAGGTTTGAGATAGAATCGGGCGGCCCTTCCTACTCCATAAGGACAATAAAACATATCAGAGAGCAATATCAAACAACCCCTTACTTTATCCTTGGCCAGGATGCATTTAATGAGATATCCACATGGTTTGAGGCGGATAAGTTATTTGATTTCTCACACTTTGTGGTTATGACAAGACCAGGGGCATCTAAGATATCACTAAGTGATATCCTGGGCGATATATCCATCTCATTTGAGCCAACAGAAAGGGGTTATATAAACAGCACAGGGGGGGAGATCCTATTTGTGGAAGTCACTTCTCTTGATATATCTTCTTCGTATATAAGGGCCCTTTGTAAGAAGGGTAGGTCTATAAAATATCTGGTTCCATATGTAGTAGAGGATTACATATATAAGGAAAGGATCTATATATAAGATGGATAATACTTGGGACCGTATCATGTCCGCCCTGGAAGAGAAAAAGGCAAGGGATATTGTTGTGCTTGATGTTAAGGAGATATGTTCGTTCACAGACTATCTGATAATATGTACAGGTACATCTGACAGGCAGATCAAGGCCGTGGCTGAAAATGTTATAGAAAGAGTTGGCAAGCCCTTTGGGGTGGAAGGTATTGAACTTGGCAGGTGGGTATTATTAGACTGTATGGATGTGGTTGTACATATCTTTCAAGAAGACTTGAGGAGCTACTATGATATTGAAGGGATGTGGATGGATGCAAAAAGGTTAGTAGGGTGAGGGTAGTATTTTGCTTTTCAGGGAAGACCTTTAAGGGTGCCATCTCAGATATGGTTTCAGATTACAAGGACAGGATCTCAAGATATATGCCTGTGGAGGTTATAGAGGCAAAGAGGCTGAAGATTCAAAAAAGACACGGTTTTCATATTGTGCTTACACCTGAAGGGAAGCTTATAACATCTGAAGGGCTTTCCTGCCTGATTAACTGTCATCTTGGGCTTGGGACAAAGAATATGTTTTTTTATACAGGAGGGCATACAGGTTATGATGATGGTCAGATCGTAGACGATGCTGACATGAAGCTCTCTTTATCCACCATGACATTTAACCACCAGTTGATAAGGATTATGCTCCTAGAGCAGGTATATCGTGCGTTTACTATAATAAATTCAGAGCCCTATCATAAGTAGCCAATACTATGGATATAACCCGGATAAGAGAAGTTATAGCAAAGGGTGAGAATAAGACAGTAGAGTTTAAATTGAGGCTGCCAAACCCATACAGACTTTCTAAAAAGATTGCCTCGTTTGCCAATACAGATGGAGGTCTTATCATAGCCGGGGTAGATGATGGGGCAGACATAGTTGGAGTAGAGTCTGTGAAGAAGGTCTTAGACGGTTTTAGAAATGCAAGCTGCCTTGTTGAGCCTGTTCCAAAGACAGATGTCTCTAGCCTTAAGATAGATAATGTAATGATTGCGGTGTGCCGTGTATTTAAAGGTGATAATAAGCCCTATAAGGTAGTATCGGATAGAGGGCGTTCATATACATATGTTCGTGTTGGATCAAGGATAATGCCCGTATCCAAACGTGATTCTTCTAAGCTTGAAGATGAGGATATATTGAAGAAAAAGCTCCGCATAGAGCCTCTCCAGAAGGCCTTTTTGGACGAGACAGAAAGGACTAAAGGTATTACCATAAAGCAACTGGCCATGAAGCATAACATCTCAGTAAGGAGGGCAATAAGGCTGGTTACCCCCTTAGTAAAGGCAGGGCTTCTAAGGCAGCAGGACACCTCCATGGGAGTAACCTATATAAGGGGCTGATACTGATCTGCTGTAAGTGCAAAATGCAAATTGCAAATTGAAAAATGCAAAATAAAAAAAGAGGATTTATCACAATTATTG
>CAZVAH010000228.1:0-3693 GCA_964625035.1 uncultured Bacteriovoracaceae bacterium
AATACAGCGATTACAAAGATACCACGGACTATTTCAGAAGATATACGATAACAAATGGAGCATTAAAGGATATTGCTGTCCCTACCACCATAATTATTGCAAAGGATGACCCTGCCGTACCCATTGAAGATTTCTATCACCTTCAGGTAAATGATTTGACAAACCTGATAATACATCACTATGGCGGACACAATGGATTTATAGAAAGATTTCCCTTTGCATGCTGGTACGAGAGGAAACTTGTAGAGATCTTTGAGGGGCTTTAGCCCCTCAAACTCCCCCAAAATATTTTTGTTTCCTTTGGGGATTCAAAGGGGCAAAGCCTCTTTGATTTTTGCGAAATGGAGGAGATATGACAATCTATAAATTAGATAGCAAAGTGCCAATAATAGGGGAAGGTACATGGATTGCGCCAAGTGCCGAGATCATAGGAAATGTGAAGATAGGAAAATATTGCTGGATTGGTCCAGGGGCAATCATCAGAGGAGACTTTGGTACCATCATCATAGGTGATGAAACTGCGATTGAAGATGGAGTGATCATCCACTGTGCTGACATGGCGCAGATAGGCAAGAGGGTAACCATTGGCCATGGAGCAGTGATACACAACACCACCATCAAGGACTTTGCCGTCATAGGTATGAACTCCACCATAAGCGATAATACAATAGTGGGCCAGTGGTCTATTATTGCAGAGCACTCCCTGGTCAAGAAGGATCAAACCATCCCTGATTATAAGATATATGCCGGCATTCCTGCCACCCATAAGGCAGACCTCGACCATCGGCATAAGGAATATATGATCTTTGGAAAGCAGTTGTACGTGGATCTCGCAGCGCAATACATAGGTGGTTTCAAAAGAATAGATAAGAATGTCAGGCTCTAGATATTCCTGAAGATCAGATGGGAGAGCACTCACCACTGGATGAGGCGTGAAATGTCTTCCCAGTTCCTGACCACGTGGAATGGGTGTTCTTCCCTGTTCCACGGCTGATCATAGACAATAGGGGTAATCCCCTCCTTGAAGAGAAGAAAACAGGTATCTATCCTGTCATCTATAAAGTAGTTTATCCCACGGGCTTTAAGCACAGAGAGTTTCTCTGTGTTTTCGCCTGTAGCCACAATCTCTATGCTCTCACTAATCCTGTCTGGGAAGTGTCTCTTAAACCACAATTTAACAGGGGCACTATAAGGTCGTGCAGTCACAAATAATGGTGAGGAAATGGATGATATCATCTCAAGGACATCTATAGCCCCCTGGTTTGGGAGAAGATCTATCTCGTGGGGATGATTAGAGAGAATCTCTATAATCTCCGCTACGATTTCAGGGTCGATATTTAGAGCATTTTCGATCTGGTACTGAGTTACATCCTCATAGTCGATGTCAATCCCATAGCTTGATTTGGCAATATCAATAAAACATCGAAAAGTATCTGCCACTACTCCATCAAAGTCAAATGCAATCTTTTCAGGTGGAATAACCATCATCTTTGTGAAATCCTTTCTTGCTTTTGTAATGAAATCCAGCTAGCCATCCACTCTCTAGACGAATATGATACTATTGTCAAATCACAGTAACAACAGGTATGAAAGAGACAGCTATCAGGGGTCAGGGATCGGGGGCAAGCAATCAGCTATCATGATCTCGCAAAAAGTCCCAATTGTCCGAGGAGATGGCCTTTTTGCGAGACCCCGGACACCCTTTCATTGTTAGTTGTATCCGCTAGGTCATGGGGATTTATAAAAATATTACTGGTGACTATTTGTGTAGCTGCTAATGGTCTTTCCGATAGTATCTCTAACCTTTTCCAAGAGATTGTCTTTATCTTGTTCTGTATACTGGGTTGTATCAATGGGTTTACCTATAACGATCTTGAGGACCCCAGGTTTTATGTATAGACTCTTCTTCGGAAGGAGACTATGGGAGCCTACTACTGTTATGGGTACTATAGGTAACTTTGACCTTATGGCAAATAGAACGCCTCCTTTTTTAAAAGGAAGCAACTTCCCATCAGGGGACCTTGTGCCCTCAGCAAAAAAGTATGCACTTATTCCATCTTTAAGATCACTAACTACCTTATTAATCGTCTCTATGGCTTTACGAGGATCGCTTCGATCAATAAATATTATTTTACCCAGACGGGCAGCCCATCCAAATATTGGTATCTTTGCAAGGGACTCCTTTCCTACAAACCGTAGGGGACGGGGTAAAGCCCTTATAATAGCTAAAGGATCAAGGTTGCTTGCATGATTGGAGATAAACACATAAGATCGGTGTTTAACGACATTTTCCAGCCCTTCTACCTGGAGCTTGACCCTGTTTGTATTCATAATAAGCCATGCCCAAATCCTGCCCATGAGAAATGGGGATCTAGCAGTATCACTGAATAGGCCCATGATGATCGTAGGGATCCCCAGTACAGTAGTATATACTGCAGTTGTTGTAAGTGTCCATACTGGTTTAAGTGTCTTCAGTATATCTCTTACCATGTTATTTTTATTATACAACTTGCTATTATATATTCAAGACATATAATGTAAAATATATGTAAAACTATAAAGGATATGAACCTACTATGAAAATACTGTTTACAGCAGATCTCCACGGGGGGCCCCAGCATTACGAGGCGATGTTTGACCTCGCACTTAAAGAGTCAGTAAAGGCTATACTGATCGGAGGAGATCTCCTGCCCACAAGGATAGAGAAACCAATCCAGTTAATCATGGGCCGTTTTGACTTTAATAGGACACTTACCTGTCAATACAGGTTTATCGATGAGTATATGGTGGAAGCATTTAAGGGATTTGTAGAAAGATCACCTGATGCAAAAATATTTTATATACCTGGAAACCATGACTGGGCAGCCTCTATAGAGTATCTAAAGAAAAAAATACCATATGCCATATGCCTGCATAACCGCATAGAGACTCTAGATGATATGGTATTAGCAGGCTATGGGTGTGTTACCGATTCTGAATTCTGGGTCAAAGACTTTGTGCGTACGGATGTAGAGATGGAGGAGATATATACAAAGGGCAGATATATATGCCTTAGCAACAAAAATGGTATCACTTGCAATAAAGATAGTGATTACTTAAGATCACGCCCCAGTATAAAAGAAGAACTCACAAGGCTCAGTATAGAAAACCCTTCAAAAGCTATCTTTATATTTCATTGTCCTCCATTTAATACTCATCTTGATGCACTATTCAACTATAAGCCTATTGGTAGCAAAGCTATAAAAAAATTCATAGAAGACAATGCTCCGCTCATTTCGCTGCACGGCCATATCCATGAATCTCCATATATGTCTAAGATGTTCTATCAAAGGATAGGAGATACTATTGCCATAAACCCGGGTCAGAATTCTCATAGGTTTCATGCAGTTATGTTTGATTCAATCTCACCTGAAAAGACCCTGAGACACACAGTCTTCGGAACAGATAGTCCAATAAGACAGGGGCTTCTAAGGCCAAAGATAAATAGATACAAAGCTGCCCTAATAGCAGGGGTAGTAAAGACTATTCTTAGTAGATAGAAAGAAACTTCCATGCCGAGAGTCAAGAGCCGAGAGTCAACAGCCTGTTGACTATTCACGTTTTCATATAAACCACCGTATCCTACCAGACACAACCAAGCATGAAAATAGCAATCAGATTCAAAAAACAAGACTTATTTACCACAGAGATCAC
>CAZVAH010000229.1:0-3673 GCA_964625035.1 uncultured Bacteriovoracaceae bacterium
CCTGGATACTCTTTCATACTTCGTTGTATCCGCCAGGATATGAGAGTTTATTTCAATTTTCAGGAAGCAATGCCTTAGGGGGCATCTATCACCCCTAAGGCAAAAGATTTGAAGATTCTACTTATTCACGTTCTGCCAGAGTGTGGCATTTGCATTTCCAAAACCACCACACAGCATGGCTACTCCATACTTTGCGTCCTTATAGTCTGTCTTCATGATATTATTTAGGGTGATAATAACCCTGGCCCCTGATTCTCCAAGGGGATGACCTAGAGCTAAAGCCCCGCCCCAGACATTAACATTGTCAAATGGTGCATTCTCTCCTACCCCCAATTCCCTTAACACAGCAAGCGACTGACTGCCAAAGGCCTCATTGAGTTCCCATACATCAATATCCTTGGCAGTAAGCCCTGTCCTTTTGAGGAGTTTCTGTGCAGCATATAGAGGGCCAATACCCATCATGGTCGGGTCACACCCAGCCATTGCACCATGGACATACTTAAGGTGGTATTCCAGACCTAGTTCGTCTGCCTTATCCCTGCTCATAAGAAGCAGAGCGCAGGCCCCTGTTGTAAGCGGAGAAGAAACAGCGGCTGTGACCACACCGTCCGGCTTGAATGCCGGCTGCATTGTAGCCATCTTCTCCATAGAGATATTGTCCCTTATCCACTGATCCTTATCCACGATGAAATTGTTACCCTCCAGGTCTTCACCTTCATATGGTACAATCTCGTTCTTGAATTTTCCAGCATCCCTGGCTTCTGCTGCATGTTTATTGCTCCAGTATGCCATGGCTTCCGCGTCCTTGCGGTTTACATTGTACTGCTCTGCCACCTTTTCTGCCGTAGCGCCCATGGGTATGTCTTCCATCTTGTACCTGTCCAGCAATCTTGGCGGGAAGTCAATATCATATGCCATGGGTACATGCTGCATATCTTCTGCACCTGATGCAATGTAGATATCCCCTTCCCCGCACATAATAGCCCTTGCTGCATGCTCTGTAGCAGACATTCCAGAGGGACACTGCTGTCCGATACCATTTGTTGCTACTGACTCAGGATATCCACCTGCCAGCCAGGCCAGCCTTGCAATGTCATTCTGCATCCCGGCCTGATTTGCACTTCCGCAGAACACAGCCTCAATATCCTCAGGCTTGACCTTTGGATTCCTCTCGAAAAGGGCATCATAGACGGCGGTTAATAATTCATCAGGCCTGACATTCCTGAACCATCCCTTTTCTGCATGCGCGCGCGCATTTGCAGTCCTTAAACCATCAACGATTACACATTCCTTCATAAAATAGCCTCCTATTCGTTTTTTGATACTATTATATTTTACTGACCTATCTCAATGTCAGCAGGATTATCCTGCCATACTTTAAAATGAATAGCAATTCAATTTTTGCATTTACGAAAAATATCCTTAAATGCCCCGCCCTGTGGGCGGGGAGCTTCCCTTAGGATACATCATTTCTATTTGGTCTTTGTACATATCACCCACAATTCTCCGCTTTACCTTCAACGTCGGGGTGAGCTCTCCTCTCTCCACGCTAAATGGTTTGTCTAATATGGTATAATACTTTATCTGCTCATAACGGGCTAAATCTATATTTGTCTCATCAACTTGCTTTTTTATGAGTTCCCTGATCTCAGGATGACCTATGAGACCCTTTTCAGAATCTGCCTGTATTCCTTTTGACTTTGCATATCTTTTTACCTCTTCAAAGTCAGGGACTATCAATGCTGTAATGTATTTTTTACCATCGCCAGTAAGACATACCTGATCAATGTATGGCCTTGTGGTGAGTGCGAGTTCAATGGGATGGGGCGCAATATTCTTGCCTCCTGATGTAACAAAAAGTTCTTTCTTCCGATCTGTTATGGTCAAGAAGCCCTCATCATCTATTCCCCCGATATCCCCTGTCTTAAACCAGCCGTCTTCAGTAAAGGCATCTTTTGTTTCTTCTGGCATGTTCCAGTAGCCCTTAAATACCTGAGGCCCTTTTACCAGGATCTCTCCATCTTCTGCTGTCTTCTCCTGGGTCCATATAACAGGCCTGCCTACTGTACCTGGCTTTATTCGCATCTTGTATGCAACTGTATTATAGGAAAGTGTCAGTTTTAAGGCGCGTATAGGATTGGTAAATGGAGATTTGCCCTTTGCTTGTTGTGTCACCATAACATCAACAGTCCAGTCTATCATCCTATCAATAAATTTATTGTAGAGCTTCCCATGCTTATCAAGTTCAAGACCACGGAACTCAGGTTCATTGAAATTTATCACAGGGCAGGTCTCTGTGAGTCCATAGCCTTCATTGAGCTGGATCCCCAAAGACCTGAAGAATACGCATATCTTTTTATCCAGCTTCCCCCCACCAGAGACAGCAAGCACCAATCTTTCCATACCAGCCATCTTCCTGATTCTATTAAAGACAAGTATATTTGCAAGTGCAAACTGTAAAGACTCAAGTACGGTCATCTTAATGCCTGTAGCCATACCATCTGAAAACCTTTCCCCTGCACGAAGGGCCCATTCAAAGATCCTGCGGTATATTTCTTTCTGTCTTTTAGCAGTGGATTGTACAATGTCATATGTCTTCTCAAAGAGCCTCGGTATACTTATGATGACATGGGGCTTTATCTCCAAGATATTTTTGGCTACACTCTGGTAATCTTCTGCAAAGGCAAGGACACCCCCAAGGTGAAGCCCCCCTGAATGATAATCAGCTGTCCTGCCATATACATGACACAGTGGAAGATGGACAAGCTGTATCAAATGAAGGTCAAGTTCTATCTGGCGTTTGAATAGTGTAGAATTGCAATTTTGATGTATGTTTGATACCCAATTTGCATGTGTTAGAATAACACCTTTTGGCCGACCTGTAGTACCCGATGTATATATGATAGAGACAACATCTTCAGGTTTTATTTGTTGAATTCGATCTTCAAAATCTTTGATCTCCTCTCCTTGTCGTCCCATCTCCATTACTTCATTAAAGGTGTATACCCCCTCTGGCTTGTCCCCATTCCATGGCCCCATAGTAATAATAGAGTTGTCAGGTGAGTCTTTATCCCTTATTTGAAGCGCCATCTCTGCCTTGTCCTGGGTGGATGCAATTACAATCTTTGATCCGCTATCATTTACCATAAAGGCCAACTCATCCTTTGTAAGCGTTGGATAGAGAGGCACGCCTATTGCTCCACATGTCTGTATAGCCTGATCTGCTATAATCCACCTGGGGCGACTTTCTGAGAATATGGCGACCCTGTCTCCTTTATCTATACCTAAAGCAATAAGTCCTCTTCCGAGGTCCACCACATCACCACGGACATCTCTCCATGACATGGAACGATAATCACTACATGGACGGCCATCCTTATCAAATTTCCCCATAAGAAAGGTATACCTATCACCATACCTTAATGCCTGATTGTGAAAGATGCCGCATAAAGTATCTGTTCTATAAGACATACACACACCTCCTCATTTCAATCCGTCTTCGCGTCCGCTTCCGTCTTCGCTTTCAGCTACGCCGGACAAGTCGGCGGACGAGAAGATGCGGGTTTACCTCCCCAATTTCTTGCTGCGTATCAGAGTCCAGAGCTTGCTCTGGGATTCATACTATTGATTAAGAATTAATAAATCGATTTTTGATACATGTCAATATTGATGA
>CAZVAH010000230.1:0-3656 GCA_964625035.1 uncultured Bacteriovoracaceae bacterium
AAAGGATAGTAGGGTGCAAACATGATAATAATTAGTGCCAAGGCTAAGAAATTTTTTGATGACAAACCTATTCCAACTGCACCCATCAGGCTAAAAAAATAAAGTGGGTTTCGAACCATAGAGTAAGGCCCCTCGGTAATGAGCCTGTTAGTTTTATATCCACAAATATACATTAATGTCCATAGCCGCCCAAAGGTGCATATTAAGATAAGTAAAAAACCGCAGCATTCAATTGTTAGATCAAAAGTGTTGACTTTCTTCCACGAATAACTTGAAAACAGAAAAAGTATTAAAAGCATTACACCAAAGACCCGGCTGATGGCTATCCTGTACCTTTTAGCAAACCATAGCATCTCTTCACCTGTCGATCGCTCTAGTTAAAGACATTATAACTGATATCACCTTCTCATTTATTACCTTAGAGGCATGCCTGTCTGCACTCGCCTCTCCTGCTACCATGAGCACCTTTGTCATGTGATTATCTTTTAGGAACTATCATGTTTTTCTTGATGAGATCTGCTACCTCTATAGATGTAAGACCTGCAATACCATCCACCACAGGTGTTTTATTAAACCTTACTGCATCGACAAAGGCCCTGATCTCTGCCTCAAGAGCATCTGTATCAGAAATCTTGGTATTTTTATGCACAATTTGTTTCTTAGAAGAGAGCTTATATATATCCACTGCCTTTTTTGCATAGTCTATGGATATGTAGCTATCTGGTTGAAATATCCTTATCTTGCGCATAACATCTAATGAGACCCTGCTTGCAGTGATGTTTGCAATGCAACCTGATTCAAACCGAAGCCTGGCATTGGCTATATCAACCTGGTCTGTAAGCACTGGTACACCTACTGCCTCTACTGATGCGATCTCGGAGTTTACCAGGGATAATATAATATCTATGTCATGGATCATAAGATCCAGGATTACGTCTACATCTGTACTCCTTTTTCTAAATGGACTTATCCTGTGGACTTCTATAAACATAGGCCTTTTTATACTACCAGCTAGTGCAATGATGGCGGGATTAAAACGCTCCAAGTGGCCTATCTGTAATATGCCTTTTCCCCTTTTAGCAGCAGCGATGATCCTACGACCCTCATCCAGGCTTGATGTCATGGGTTTTTCCAGTAATATTGCAATTCCTTTCTCTAAAAATGGGATCGCAATACTACTATGGAGTGTGGTAGGCACAGCAATGCTTACGGCGTCCACCCTATCTAATATCTCCCTGTAGTCAATATAGGGCTTGGATCCTACATCTTGAGCTATCTGAAGGACGCGTTTTTTATCTATATCTACTACCCCGATTAAATCCACATCAGACATAGCTGCATACTTTTTTGCATGAAATCCCCCTAGATACCCAACCCCCACAACAGCAACCTTCACTCTTTTCACCTGGCAATCCCTCTTGTCGAAGACCTTATAAAATCAATCAGACCTGATACCTCTTCCACGCCAGGAAATTCTTTTTCTAAGCTCACAAGGGCACCTTTCAACAACATCTTTTGTTTGAATAAAATCTTGTACGCCTTAGAGATTGTCTTTATTATCTCAGAGCTGAAGCCACTTCTCTCAAGCCCAATAGTATTTATGCCAAAGAGCCTTGCACGGTCTCCTGATGCTCTTGCATAGGGTATAATATCAAGGCTTACCATAGACCCACCCCCGATTATTGCATATGCACCAATCCTTGTAAATTGATGCACAGCAGCCAGCCCCCCTATAATGACATAATCCCCTATGTGTACATGACCTGCCAAGGTAGCAACATTACCCATAACAACATGGTTCTCTACCCTGCAATCATGGGCCACATGAGCGTATGCCATCAGCAAATTGTTATTCCCTATACTAGTAATGCCACCGCCGGACTCGGTCCCTCTGTTTATGGTAACGAATTCTCTTATATTATTATTATCTCCTATGACAAGCCTGGTATGCTCTCCTTTATATTTCAGGTCCTGAGGTGGAGTGCCTATGCTGGCATGTCCGGTTATTCGACACGAATTCCCGATTACTGTTGGGCCTTCGATCATACAATAAGGACCTATATATGTGCCGAAGCCTATCTCAACATCATCACCAATTATACAATAAGGACCTATCTCCACATCTGAGCCAATAGACGCGTTCGAGGATACTCTGGCTGTGGGATCAATCTTTCTCAAGGTCTTTTATCCTCCTTTCTATGACCTTGATACGCTTGAGCAGATCAGGAAGCTTTTTATAGATGTTTTGTGCCCTGAGCCACTTATTATGGTCTATTGCCGGATAGCCTGACACAACCTTTCCTGGAGGCAGATCGTTTGCTATACCAGCCCTGGCACCTGCGACACATCCATCACCTATGGTGATATGGCCTCCCACCCCACATTGACCTGCCAAAATCACGGACTTGCCTATATGTGCACTCCCAGCTATCCCTGTCTGCGCTACAATGATTGTATGATCTCCTATGGTAACATTATGTCCTATCTGAACAAGGTTATCCATCTTCACATCAGACCCTATATATGTTGTGGTGAGAGCAGCCCGATCTATAGTACAGTTACTCCCAATCTCTACATCATCTTTGATAATGACCTTCCCTATTTGAGGGACCTTAAAATGCTTCTCGCCATCCCATACAAATCCAAAGCCGTCAGATCCAACAACTACACCCGCATGTATAATACATCTCTTTCCTATCTCGCATCCATCATAGACCGCCACATTGGGGTACAGGATAGTATTATCACCTATAACCACGTCTTCCCCGACAAAGCACCCTGGATATATCACACAATTGGGCCCCACTTTGGCCCCTTGCCCTATATATGCATGGGGATATATTGTTGCACTTGTATCCACCCTTGAATCCGCATGAGTGTAGGCATGCTTAGACATGCCTGGTATATGTTTTTCTGATTGATAAAGGGCGCTAGCTACCCTTGCAAATGCAAGATAGGGACTATCAATTATTATTTGTGGTATATCTATCTTGAGTCTTTGTTTTACTATGATTGCCCCAGCTTTTGTATGCAAGGCCTTGCTAGTGTACTTGGGGTTAGATAAAAAAGTGATATCTGAACTTGTAGCCTCCTCTATAGTGGAAACCCCTTTTATGTCTATATCTTCACCTGTAAAAGATGCACTTAAGAGACTTGCTATCTCTGATATATACATACTCTTCTTTACTCGGATTCCTTCTTTGTCCTCGAGTTGTAGAGATCATCATATATCTTCAAAATCTCATCTGTAATATCTATCCTGTCTGACGCATATACGGCACCTGCTCGCCTTATATCCAGCATAAGATCTATATTATGTTCTTTGCCATAGTTATCTACAATCTCATCGAGGTCCTTTCTCACAGGTTTTAAAAGTAAATCATACTTGGCCTTAAGCTCTTCCTGAGCATCCTTGACAAATCTGTTAAACTCTTTGACATTCTTTTGATACCCCATTTGCTTCTCATCCTTGGCCTCCTGGCTCATGGTGAGAGACTTTGCAGATATCTCTTCGCCCATCTTCCTAAGGGCTTCCTCCTTTTGCTCTATCTGGACCTGTTTTTCTCCCCTGAACTTCTCCAACTTGCTGATAGCCTCCTTACCAGCCAGACTCTCGCTTAAAATCCTCGGTGCATCTATATAGACAATCTTTAGAT